>NZ_JBYVYK010000001.1:0-231374 GCF_058148405.1 Mycobacterium sp. DHQP2018-32-09
GCCGCGTGGTCAACTCCCGCGGATCCCGCCGCCCCGACGACGACAGACAATGCACACACGACAAATTGCACGCATACGTCAACTCCCACGTCAGACAGATCGGCGCGTCGAGACCACGCTCGAACTGGTCGACGAGCCGCGGTACGGGTTGAGCCAGGGTCATCGGTCCTCCTCGCGAACCAGCATGTGGGACTGCACCAGGACGCCCAGGGCGTGCGCGTAGGGACCCTGTTCGGCATCGTCGACACCCGCCGCGCGCATGGCCGAACGGGCATCGGGATGGTCGGCCAGTGCATCGAGCACGTCGACGATGGTGCGGTTCTTCAGAAACGAGAGTTTGCGCGTACCAAAGTGATACAGCAGCGCGCCGAAGGGTTCCGGACGCACCGCCACCTGGTGGTGCAGCCGCCACCGGCACCCGGGGTCGAACTGCTCCACCAGGCCAGCGGGCGCCGTCACGTCAGTAGACCCCGCACATGCCGTCGATCGAGACCTCTTCGACGAGGCTCTCGGTGACCAACTGCTCGGGGGCCTGGGTCTGCTGCTGGTCGGTGCTGGAGGTGTCCATCACTTTCACCCTTCGTCGTTACCTCGTACCGTCGGTCTCGACAGATGTGACCGACGTCGCAACAATATGGCATCGGGTGCCTAAACGAAAGGGGGTGCGGTGGCCGAATCCACCGGACGCGTGGGCAGACGGCGCTCCACGACCCAGGACCACATCACCAACGTCGCCCTCGACCTGTTCGCCGAACGCGGCTTCGAGGCCGTGAGCGTCGACGACGTGGCCCGCGCCGCGGGCATCTCGCGGCGCACGCTGTTCCGCTACTACCCGTCGAAGAACGCCATCCCCTGGGGAGACTTCGACGCACACCTCGACCACATGCGCGACCTGCTGGTCACCGTGCCGCACGACGTGTCCATCGACGTCGCACTGCGGTCGGCGCTGTTGGCGTTCAACAGCTTCGACGCGTCCGAGACCGACCGGCACCGGCAGCGCATGCGCGTCATCCTGCAGACCGACGCCCTGCAGGCGCACTCGATGACGATGTACGCCGGATGGCGCGACGTGGTCGCCGACTACGTCGGCCGTCGGCTCGGGAGGGACGCCACCCACCTCGTCGCCCAGACCGCCGCGTGGACCCTGCTCGGCGTGGCGCTGTCGGCGTACGGCCACTGGCTGGCCGACGAGCGGGCGTCACTGGAGCAGGCGCTGCGCGACGCGTTCGACATCGCCAGCGACGGACTGGCCCGCCTGCACCCCTGACGGCGCTAGAGCACGTCCCCGATCGGCGCGCCCGCGGCGATCTTCGCGCGGGTCTTCATGACCTTGCCAGGCATGCCCCCACCGACGACGCCGACGACGACGCCGGCCCGCTCGTAGTAGGCCAGGAACTTGCGGCCGTCGTCTTCCACCACGTGCACCACGTCGTCGGCCTCGGGTTCGCCGAGACATTGGATCTTCACGTCGTACTGGTCGCTCCAGAAGTACGGCACCACCACGACGTCGGGGGTCTCGCCGCCGAGCATGGCAGGCACGATGGCACGCGCCTGATCGGCGACGTTGCTCCAATGTTCCACGCGCACTTGATGTCCCGAACGGTCCTGCCACGACGCGACGTCGCCGATGGCCCACACGTTGGGCACCGACGTGCGGCCCTGCGCATCGCACACCACGCCGTTGTCCACGGCGACTCCGCTGCCCTCCAGCCAATCCGTGGCGGGCCGCGACCCGATGCCCACCACCACCACGTCGGCCTCGACCTCGGTGCCGTCGCCGAGGGTCACCCTCTCGACGTGACCGTCGCCGCTGATGCCCACCACCCCCACGCCGCAGCGCACGTCGACGCCCTCGCTGCGGTGCAGCCGCGCCACCAGCTCACCGATCCGGGGTCCGAGCACCGAGGTCAGCGGTGCGGGTTGCGGCTCGACGAGCGTGACCGCCGCACCCAGTGCGCGCAGGCTGGCCGCCACCTCGCATCCGATGAAACCCGCCCCGATCACCACGGCGTTGCGCACCGAACCCGCGTGTTCCCGCAGGGCCAGGCTCTCCTCGAGCGTCCGCAGCACCCGCACGCCCTCGAGATCGGGCAGCGTCGGGATCCGCTTGGGCACCAGACCCGTGGCGATCACCAGTTCGTCGTAGGCGATCACGTCGCCGTCGGCGAGCGTCACCGTCTGCGCCGCGGTGTCGAGCGCCGTCGCCGCCGCGCCCAGGCGCAGCGTGATGTCGTTGTCGGCGTAGAACTCCGCGGGCTTGAGCGTCGTGTCGTCCGCCTCCGAGCGCAGCACCTCCTTGGACAGCGGTGGCCGGTCGTACGGCAGATGCCGTTCGTCGCTGACCAGCGTGATGGGCCCTGCGTAGTCGGCGCGCCGAAGCTGTTCGGCCGTGCGAGCGGCCGCCAATCCCCCGCCCACGATGACGATGCCTGCGCTGTTGGTCACGTGGGTGTTCTTACACGATCGCACCGGCATGTCGTGCGCCACCCTGGGACCTGGGCTTGCGCTGGGCGGCACGTGGTGCTCTCGTTGACACACCCACGGTCGCACAGGGAGGCAGCATGACCTCACCGCCGGTGAGCCTCGCCCAACAGATGCTGCGCCGTAGGCCGGTGCTCGGCGCGCCGGTCGCACACGGAGCCTCCGTCCACCTCAAGCGCACCATCGGGGTGTTCCAGCTGACCATGTTCGGCGTCGGCTCGACCGTCGGCACCGGCATCTTCTTCGTGCTGTCCGAAGCGGTCCCCGAAGCCGGCCCCGCGGTCATCGTGTCGTTCGTCATCGCAGGCATCGCGGCCGGCTTGGCCGCCGTCTGCTACGCCGAGATGGCCTCTGCGGTACCGGTTTCGGGCTCCACCTACTCCTACGCGTACACCACCCTCGGCGAGTTCGTGGCGATGGGCGTGGCGGCCTGCCTGCTCCTGGAGTACGGCGTCTCGACCGCGGCCGTCGCCGTCGGGTGGAGCCAGTACCTGAACAAGTTGTTGGAGAACGTGTTCGGGGTGCGCCTGCCCCAAGCCATCACCGCCGCCCCGTGGGACGCCGACCCGGGGATCGTCAACCTGCCCGCCATCGTGCTGGTCTGCATGTGCATGGTGCTGCTGATCCGCGGGGCGTCGGAATCCGCCCGCGCCAACACGATCATGGTGATCATCAAGCTCACCGTGCTCGGCATGTTCGCCGTCATCGCGCTGACCGCCTTCCAGGCCGACCGCTTCGCCGAGTTCGCGCCCATGGGCACGGCCGCGGTCGGGTTGGCGGCGGGCACCATCTTCTTCTCCTACATCGGCCTCGACGCGGTGTCCACGGCCGGCGACGAGGTCAAGGATCCCCAGCGCACCATGCCGCGGGCGCTCATCGCGGCGCTGCTCGTCGTCACCGCCATCTACGTCCTGGTGGCCTTCGCCGCCCTCGGCAGCCAACCGTGGCAGGAGTTCGAGGGGCAGAGCGCGGGCCTGGCGGTGATCCTCGACCAGATCACCGGCAACATCGGGGCCAGCACCGTGCTGGCGGCCGGCGCGGTCATCTCGATCTTCTCGGTGACCTTGGTGACCATGTACGGCCAGACGCGCATCCTGTTCGCGATGGGCCGCGACGGACTGCTGCCGTCGCTGTTCGCCAAGGTGGATCCGCGATCGATGACACCGGTCAACAACACCGTGATCGTGGCCATCGTGGTGAGCCTGCTCGCCGGGTTCGTGCCGCTGGACAAGCTGGCCGACATGGTCTCGATCGGCACGCTGACGGCCTTCATCGTGGTCTCGCTCGGCGTCATCATCCTGCGCAGGCGCGAACCCGATCTCCCCCGCGGGTTCCGGGTGCCCTTCTACCCCGTGACGCCGGTGCTTTCGATCGCCGCGTGCGGCTACATCCTCTACAGCCTGCACTGGTACACGTGGATCGCGTTCGGCGCGTGGGTCGCCGTCGTACTGGCCTTCTACCTCGTCTGGGGCCGCCACCACAGCGCGCTCAACGACGGCGGCGACGGCGCGATCGCCACGGCCGCCGCGGGCGCCGCCGACGTCGAGATCGTCACCCCGCCGGGGGACGAACCATGACCGTCCTCGTCGGCTACCTGGCGGGCAAGGGTGGGCGGTCGGCACTGCACCTGGCGGCCGAGGCCGCCCGCACGCTGCAGACGCCGCTGGCGGTGGTCACCGTGGTACCCAAGCCGTGGACCACGCCGTCGCCCGCCCGCATCGACGCCGAATTCGCGCAGTATGCCGAGTCGTTGGCCGCCGACTCCGCGCGCCAGGCGCGGGAGTGCCTCGCCTCGCTCGACGGCGCCCTCGAGGTCACGTTCCACCGGTTCGCGCACCGCTCGACGGCGGGCGGCCTGCTGGACGCGGTGGCCGAACTCGACGCCGACGTGCTGGTGCTGGGCTCGGCATCGGACGGCCACCTGGGCCAGGTGGTGATCGGATCGACCGCCGACCGACTGCTGCACTCGGCGCCGGTGCCGCTGGCCATCAGCCCGCGCGGCTACCGCGGGTCGGCGACGCACGGGTTGACCCGCATCACGTGCGCCTACCCCGGCACCCCCGAGGCCGTCGACGTGGTGCGCCGCGTCGGCGAGTGGGCCGCGCGGCTGCGGATCCCGTTGCGCGTCATCACGTTCGCGGTACGCGGGCGCACCATGTATCCGCCCGAGGTGGGCCTGGACGCGGAGTCCTCGATCCTGCAGGCCTGGGCATCACACGCACGGAACCTGTTGGCGCAGCTGAAGAACGACGGCGTGGTCGACGACGATGCCCTGTTGCAGGTGGTCACCGGCAACGGGTGGGCCGAAGCGCTCGACGCCGCCGAGTGGCTCGACGGCGAGCTGTTGGCCCTCGGCACGTCGCCCCAAGGCGCCATTGCTCGCGTGTTCCTCGGTTCCAAGGGCGCGAAGATCCTGCGGCACAGCCCCGTTCCGGTGCTGGTGCTGCCGAACTGACCGGTGGCGTCAGTACTTCATGGTGCCGCGATCCACGGCGATCTGCGAACCCGAGATGGTGGCCGAGCCGTCACCGGCGAGCCACGCCACGACGTCCGAGACCTCTTCCGGCGTCATGAATTCCTGCAGCCCGGGCTTGCCGTCGTGATCGCGTGGCTTCAGCGGCATCGGCGCGAAACTGTGCAGGTACGTGGGGTACTTCTTGAACACCTCCATCATGGCCTCGGGTTCGACCATGGGGGTGTCGATGGAGTAGGGGTGGATCGAGTTCACCCGGATGCCGTACTCGCCCGCCTCCAACGCCAGCGCGTTGGTCATGGCGGTCAGGCCGAACTTCGATGCCGCGTAGTGCGAGTTGCCCGGGGTGGCCTTCAAGCCCGCCGACGAGCTGACGATGATGACGGACCCGCCGTTGTCCGCCTCGATCATCGCGGGCACGACGGCCCGGATGGTGCGCCACGTGCCGTTGAGGTTGACGTCGATCACGGTGTCCCACTGCTCGGGTGACATCTCGAACATGCGGCCCCAGCTGAGCACGCCCGCGTTGGCCACCAGCACGTCGAGCCGGCCGAACTGTTCCATGCCGTCGGCGACCACCTGCTGCTGGGCCGCCAGATCGCGGATGTCGACCTCGCGAGCCAGCACCTTGCGGCCGGTGGCTTCCACCGCGGCGACGGTCTCCGCCAGGTCCGCCGGCGTCGCGGGCGGGTAGGTGATGGTGTCCGACACCGGGGCGCACACGTCGATGGCGATGATGTCGGCACCCTCGGCCGCCAGCCGGACGGCGTGCGCACGCCCCTGGCCGCGGGCCGCTCCGGTGATGAACGCGACGCGCCCTTCGAGACTGCCCATTGCCCGTCCTTTCGTGGTGCCCGCGCTCAGGCTAGCAGCCGAATTGGAACGTGTTCTAGTAACGCCTGGTGGGCTACAGGTCGGCGATGATCTGGGCGCGCTTGGCGGTGTACTCGGCCTCGGTGACGGCTCCGGTGGCCCGCAGCGTCTCCAGCTCCTGCAGCCGCTGCGACGTGCTCACCGACGGCGGGGCCAGGTATCCGGGAGCCGCGGCCGGCGGCGACCCCGGCGCAGCCGACGGCGACACGGTCGCAGCCGGCGGTGAGACCGGCGCGGTCGGCGGCGCCTGCTCGGCGACCGCGCGACGCACCACGGCACGCACCTGATCGCGGACCACCGGGTTCGACCGGACGTCGATGGTGCCGTCTGCGGGAACCTGGTGGGCCTTGAGGATGCCGAAGATCTGCATCAGCGGCTCGACCCGCCCCGACAGATCGTAGGTACGGCCATCCTCGGCCAGCGTGAACCGTGCGGGCGCCAATCCCGCGATCATGGCGCTACGGTTCCAGTCGATCTGGTGGTCATTGGTCGCCGGATCGACCAGCACCACCAGCGTGCGCCCCGTGATCATCGGCAACCGACCCATCGAGGCGAGCACCGAGTCCTGCACCTCGAACGGCGCGATCCCCGGCCCCTCGACGTGCATCGTCAACGTCACCAGCGGCTGCTCGTTGATCCGCGTCCCGGTCTCGCGGATGCCCGTCACCCGCGCCACCGCCAACACCCCGTGGGCCTCGAGGTGCGCCGTCGCCGCCGCCTTCCTGGCACCGTAGGTCGCGAGCGCCAAAGCCGCCAGCACGTCGACGACGGTGACCAGCAGCCCGACCCAGAACATCCAGGCCAGCATCTCGTCGCGACCGAAGGCGAAGTACACCGCCAGGAAGATCGGACCCACCAGGCCGCCGCACAGCAGCACCATCAGCTGGGCCTTCAGGTAACGCCCCACCATCGCCGGTCCTCCTCGTCGGTCGATCTAGTGCGCGGTACTGCCGGCCCGCACGTCGACCAGCAGGAAGGTGAGGTTGTCGTGCGCTCCGTTCGCGCGCACCGCGGCCACGATCCGCTCACTGCACACCGCCGGATCGGCGTCGGCCAACGCCTCGCCCAGTTCGTCGTCGGACGTCATGCCGCTGACGCCGTCCGAGCACACCAGGAAGCGAGCCGGCCGCAACGGCACGCGCACCAGGTGCGGTCGCACCGGGATCGGCTGCCCCATCGATTGCGTGATGACGTTGGTGGGGCGGCCGAAGGTGTCGAACACCGAATCGTCGACCGACAGCTGCACCGGCCCCTCCGATGTCACCTCGTAGATGCGGCTGTCTCCGACGTTGAACGCGATCACCTGGTCGGACAGGAAGCACAAGCCGGCCACCGTGGTGCCCAACCCCTGCAGCTCCGCCTCGACGCCGACGGCCCGCACCTGCTGGTTGACGCTGAGCAGGTCGTCGATCACGTCCTCCTCGGTCTGCCAATCCGGATACGAGCCCGCGATCACGCTGAGCGCGGTGCGGCTGGCAAGGTCGCCGCCGGCATGTCCTCCCATGCCGTCGGCCACCGCGCACGCGAACGGCGGGGTCGGCGCGAAGTCCATGGACACCAACGTGCCCCGGTGGGTCTGGCACAGCCATCCGCCCACCATGACGGCGTCCTCGTTGCGACGGCGCCGTAACCCGACGTCGGTGTAGGCGTGCACGGTGATCCGCGCGGCGACCGATCCGTCCCGCCCGCCCGGACGGACCGATTCGGCGGTGTCGACGTCCGAGGACCCGTCGGTCGGTGCGTTCACCCTGGTCCCTTCGATCCTCGTGAGGCCGCGCACAGCGGTGTGCGCAGCGTATCCCGTCGCCGCACCGTGCGTCGGCACGACGAGATGCGAAAGTCCCCCACCTCCACGAGGGAGATGGGGGACCTTCTCGGTTCGACGAGCGAACTTACTTGATGATCTTGGTCACGCGGCCGGCGCCGACGGTGCGACCACCCTCACGGATGGCGAACCGCAGGCCCTCGTCCATGGCGACGGGCTGGATCAGCTTGACGGAGATGTCGGTGTTGTCACCGGGCATCACCATCTCGGTGCCCTCGGGGAGGGTCACGACGCCGGTCACGTCCGTGGTGCGGAAGTAGAACTGCGGACGGTAGTTGTTGAAGAACGGCGTGTGGCGGCCACCCTCGTCCTTGGACAGGATGTAGACGCTGCCCTCGAACTCGGTGTGCGGCGTGGTGGTGCCGGGCTTCACGACGACCTGGCCGCGCTCGACGTCCTCGCGCTTGATGCCACGCACCAGCAGACCGACGTTGTCACCGGCCTGGCCCTGGTCGAGCAGCTTGCGGAACATCTCCACACCGGTGACCGTGGTCTTGGTGGTGGTGGGGCGGATGCCGACGATCTCGACTTCCTCGTTCACGTTGATCACGCCACGCTCGACGCGACCGGTGACCACGGTGCCGCGGCCGGTGATCGTGAAGACGTCCTCGACGGGCATCAGGAACGGCTTGTCGGTCTCGCGGACCGGGTCCGGGATGGACTCGTCGACGGCCTCCATGAGTTCCTCGACCGACTTGACCCACTTCTCGTCGCCCTCGAGCGCCTTCAGCGCCGAGACCTTGACGACCGGGGCGTCCTCGTCGAAGTCCTGGGCGGCCAGCAGTTCGCGGACCTCCATCTCGACGAGTTCCAGCAGCTCCTCGTCGTCGACCATGTCCGACTTGTTCAGCGCGACCAGGATGTAGGGCACGCCGACCTGGCGGGCGAGCAGCACGTGCTCGCGGGTCTGCGGCATCGGGCCGTCGGTGGCGGCGACCACCAGGATCGCGCCGTCCATCTGGGCGGCACCGGTGATCATGTTCTTGATGTAGTCAGCGTGACCGGGGGCGTCCACGTGGGCGTAGTGCCGCTTGTCGGTCTGGTACTCCACGTGGGAGATGTTGATCGTGATGCCGCGCTGACGCTCCTCGGGCGCATTGTCGATCTGGTCGAATGCGCGCGACTCGTTCAAATCGGGGTACTTGTCGTGCAGAACCTTGGTGATTGCTGCAGTCAGCGTGGTCTTGCCGTGGTCAACGTGACCGATGGTCCCGATGTTGACGTGCGGCTTCGTCCGCTCGAACTTCGCCTTCGCCACTGTGGTGTCCTCCTGGACTGTGTTGGTGCTCTTACTTAAGCAGGGTTGATCTTTGCAGTTGTGGTTCCCCGCGGGGAGACCGGGCTACTGTCCGGTCGCCTTCGCGCCAGTCATGGCTCGGCTCCGCGTCAGCTCCGCGCCTCGGCCCTGGCGGGCCTCGACGCTCACTGACCCGTCGCCTTCGCGATGATCTCCTTCGACACGTTCGCGGGAACCTCCGCGTACGAGTCGAACACCATGGAGTAGTTGGCCCGGCCCTGGGTCTTCGACCGGAGGTCGCCGACGTAGCCGAACATCTCCGACAGCGGCACCTGCGCCTTGACGACGCGCGCGCCGCTGCGCTCCTCCATGGCCTGGATCTGACCACGGCGGGAGTTCAGGTCGCCGATCACGTCACCCATGTAGTCCTCGGGCGTCGTGACCTCGACGGCCATGATGGGCTCCAGGATGACCGGCTGCGCGGACTGCGCGGCCTTCTTCAGCACCTGCGAGCCGGCCACCTTGAACGCCATTTCCGACGAGTCCACGTCGTGGTAGGCGCCGTCGAGCAGCGTGACCTTCACGTTCACCAGCGGGTAGCCGGCGAGCACGCCGTACTGCATGGCGTCCTGCGCGCCCGCATCCACCGAGGGGATGTACTCACGCGGGATGCGGCCACCGGTGACCTTGTTCTCGAACTCGTAGGTCGCACCGTCCTCGCCGACGAACGGCTCCAGGTTGATGATGACCTTCGCGAACTGACCCGATCCACCCGTCTGCTTCTTGTGGGTGAACTCGACGTTCTGGACGGCCTTGCGGATCGTCTCGCGGTAGGCGACCTGCGGCTTGCCGACGTTGGCCTCGACCTTGAACTCACGACGCATCCGGTCGACCAGGATGTCCAGGTGCAACTCGCCCATGCCACCGATGACGGTCTGGCCGGTGTCCTGGTCGAGGTGCACCTTGAAGGTGGGATCCTCTTCGGCCAGCTTCTGGATCGCGGTGCCCAGCTTCTCCTGGTCGCTCTTGGTCTTGGGCTCGATGGCCACCTCGATCACGGGATCGGGGAATGTCATCGACTCCAGCACGATCTGGTGGTTCGGGTCGCTCAGGGTGTCACCGGTGGTGGTGTCCTTGAGGCCGATCACGGCGTAGATGTGACCCGCCGACGCGGTCTCCACCGGGTTCTCCTTGTTGGAGTGCATCTGGAACAGCTTGCCCAGCCGCTCCTTCTTGCCCTTCGTGGAGTTGACCACCTGCGAACCGGAGTCGACCTTGCCCGAGTACACGCGGACGTAGGTCAGCTTGCCGAAGAACGGGTGCGTGGCAACCTTGAACGCCAGACCCGAGAACGGCTCGTCGGTCGACGGCTTGCGCGAGATGATCTCGTCTTCCTTGCCCGGGACGTGACCCTCGGCAGCCGGGACGTCGAGCGGGTTCGGCAGGTAGTCGATGACCGCGTCGAGCATGGGCTGCACGCCCTTGTTCTTGAACGCCGAGCCGCACAGCACCAGGTAGGCCTGCGAGCTGATGGTCAGCTTGCGCAGCGCGCCCTTGATCTCGTCGATCGACAGCTCTTCGCCACCGAAGTACTTCTCCATGAGCGCGTCGTCGGTCTCGGCGACGGCCTCCAGCAGGCTGGTGCGGTACTCGTCGGCCTTCTCCTGCAAATCTGCAGGGATGTCGACGACGTCGTACTTCTCGCCGAGCTTGGTCTCGCCGCGCCAGACCTTGGCCTTCATCTCGACCAGGTCGACGACGCCCTCGAAGTCGCTCTCCGAGCCGATCGGCAGCTGGATCGGGATCACGTTCGCGCCGAGGCGGTCCTTCATGGTCTGCACCGAGAAGTAGAAGTCGGCGCCCAGCTTGTCCATCTTGTTGACGAAGCAGATCCGGGGCACGTCGTACTTGTCGGCCTGCCGCCACACCTGCTCGGACTGCGGCTCGACGCCTTCCTTGCCGTCGAACACGGCGACGGCGCCGTCGAGGACGCGCAGCGACCGCTCCACCTCGACGGTGAAGTCGACGTGACCGGGCGTGTCGATGATGTTGATCTGGTTGTCGTTCCAGAAGCACGTGGTGGCGGCGGAGGTGATGGTGATACCCCGCTCCTGCTCCTGTTCCATCCAGTCCATCGTCGCGGCACCGTCGTGCACTTCGCCGATCTTGTAGCTGATCCCCGTGTAGAAGAGGATGCGCTCGGTCGTCGTCGTCTTACCGGCGTCGATGTGCGCCATGATGCCGATGTTGCGGACCTTCGTGAGGTCGGTCAGCACGTCCTGTGCCACGGCTAGATTCCCACTCTTTCGCTTGCTCGGTTGGTTTGTCCGGTCGCCACGCTCGGCGTCTTCGCCGGCCGCGGCGCAGAAATCACCAGCGGTAGTGCGCGAAGGCGCGGTTGGCCTCAGCCATCTTGTGCGTGTCCTCGCGGCGCTTGACTGCAGCGCCCAGGCCGTTGCTGGCGTCGAGGATCTCGTTGGCGAGACGCTCGATCATGGTCTTCTCACGACGCTGCTTGGAGAAGCTCACCAGCCAGCGCAGGGCCAGCGTCACCGAGCGGTCCGGACGAACCTCGACCGGAACCTGGTAGGTGGCGCCACCCACGCGGCGGCTGCGAACCTCGAGAGCCGGCTTGACGTTGTCCATCGCACGCTTGAGCGTCACGACCGGATCGGTGCCGGTCTTCTCGCGGGCCTGTTCGAGCGCACCGTAGACGATGCGCTCGGCCAGCGACTTCTTCCCGTCCAGCAGCACCTTGTTGACCAGCTGGGTGACCAGCTGCGACCCGTAGACGGGGTCGTTGACCAACGGACGCTTGGGCGCCGGTCCCTTGCGCGGCATCAGCTCTTCTCCTTCTTGGCGCCGTAACGGCTGCGGGCCTGCTTGCGGTTCTTCACACCCTGGGTGTCGAGCGAACCGCGGATGATCTTGTAGCGCACGCCGGGGAGGTCCTTCACACGACCGCCGCGCACCAGCACCATCGAGTGCTCCTGCAGGTTGTGGCCCTCACCCGGAATGTAGGCGGTGACCTCGACCGCGCTGGTCAGACGCACGCGGGCGACCTTGCGAAGCGCCGAGTTCGGCTTCTTCGGGGTGGTGGTGTACACGCGTGTGCACACACCACGACGCTGCGGGCTGCCCTTGAGGGCCGCGGTCTTGACCTTGGCGATCTTGTCGCGGCGGCCCTTGCGGACCAGCTGCTGAATGGTTGGCATGTACCGGCTTTCTTCTTTGCGCTTCGCTACTTCAGGTGAATCTTTCGGTGCAACAAGTCTGTGTCCTGCGGTTATCGCCCCGCCGTGCACCCCGCGGCCGGGCGTGTCGCACGCACTCACGCACCGATGTCGATCGTTACGCAGTAGACATGCGAATTGGCCCGGCGTGCAGGCATGCTTGCAACGGATTCACGCACAAGCGCCTTGGCCAGGCACGAGCGACCACGATACCCGCCGCCGAGGGTTCGGGTCAAAGCGCGCCGAAGCGCCCGCCCCGACCGCGGTTCGATGCGCCATCATCGCAGATGAGCGACCCCGGTGCCGCCAGGCGCTCATCGGGCCCCATGCTCTTCGCGCAAGCGCTCATCGGGCCCATGCTCTTCGCGCAAGCGCTCATCGGGCCCATGCTCTTCGCGCAAGCGCTCATCGGCGCGTCATGCCCGCCGCCAACCGCATCACCATGTCGGTGAACACCGCATCGGTGTCGACGCCGTTCATCACCCCGGTCATCTCCAGCAGGACGAAACCGTGCATGGCCGACCAGAACTCCAGCGCCGCGTAGAAGGCGTCCTCCCCCTCCAGCCCGTAGGACGCCAGCACGTCGATGACCGGACCCGCCGCGGCCCGCGTCGCCTCCGTGTACTCCGGGTCGTCGCCACCCAGCGGCATCCGCGTGAACGCCGAATAGCGGCCCGGGTGGTGGTGCGCGTAGCTGCGGTATGCGCTGGCCATGCTGATCACGGCGTCGTCGCGCGTGCGGCCCTGGGCCACCGTGTTGAGCATGCCGATGATGTCGTCGACGACGCGCATGCGCACCGTGCGGCGCAGATCGTCGAGGCTCTGCACGTGGTTGTAGAGCGACGGACCCTTGGTCCCCAGCTGCATGGCCAGGGCGTTGATGGTCAGCGCGTCCCAGCCCTCCCGATCCAGGAACGTCAGCGCGGCGTTGACGACGGTCTCGCGGCTGAGCTTGGTGGTGCGCCCCGAGGTCTTGCCCCGGCCGCCCGCGGAGTCCGACTCCAACCGAGTTGCCATGGGGATGTCCTTCGATCGAGAGCGCTCGCGGCGTGCGTTGACGAATGACTCTAACCTTTGCGGCCGCCGGCGACGTAGGCTGCGATGATCGACGGGTGACCGGCGTCACGAACGACGAGGGGGCAGCATGGCAGGCAAGGCACTCGGCGGGTTGCTGATCGCCACCACCGTCACCGGCGCGGTGGTCCTCGCCCCCGGCGCCCCGACGGCGGTGGCCAAGAACGGTGACACCCACATCACCGGTGCCGGCATCACCCAGACCATCGACTGCAACGACGCCACGCTGATCGTCAACGGCAGCTGGAACAACATCGTCGCCAAGGGCTCGTGCTGGGCCGTCACCGTGCAGGGCTCCACCAACACCGTGGTGGCCGACAACGTCGTCAACGACATCACCGTCTACGGATCCGACCAGACGGTCTACTACAAGACCGGTGACCCCTTCGTCTGGGATCGCGGTCGCGAACTCGGCATGGTCAACCGGATCGACCGCGTTCCCGCGTAGGCTCTGAAGCCGTGCCAGTAGCCGGAAACGCCATGCTCGCGACGGGCCTCGTCATGACCGCGGTCGCGCTGGCCGGGTGCGGCGGCTCGGGCGGCGGGGGTACCCCGTCGATGACGGCAGGCGAGTCGGGTGCCCAGGTCGAGATCGGCAGCACCATCAACTACGGCTCGTTCGGCACCACGGCCGACATCGACTGCGCCGACGGCAAATCGCTCAACGTCGGCGGGTCCAACAACACGCTGACGGTGAAGGGCACGTGCGCCAGCGTCAACATCGGCGGCGCCGACAACAAGATCACCATCGAGACCGTCAACGACAGCCTCAGCGTGGTCGGATTGAACAACACCATCAGCTACGCCGGCGGCGATCCCAAGGTGGAAGACCGCGGTTCGGGCAACACCGTCTCCAAGGGCTGAGCGCCCGGGTTCGGCGCCGCCCTACGCGCGCTGCCCGTGCCGTCCCGCGCCATCGGCGAATCGCCTTGCACCGGACAGGGATTCGGCCGACACCCGCGACAGGCTGGCAAACTCCGCGTCCATGGCGTCGGCCTCTGCCAGACCCCACTGCCCCATGGCCGACGCCCGGTCGGCGCGCAGGCAACCCTGAGGCAGGGCGGCGAGTTCGGCGGCCAGGTCCTCCGCGGCGCGCCGCGCCTGACCCGGGGCGACGACGCGGTTCACCAGACCGATCGCCAACGCCTCCCCCGCATCCACCGCCCGGCCGGTGAGGATCATGTCCATCGCCCGACCGTGACCGACGATCCGTGGCAGCCGAACGGTGCCACCGTCGATCAGCGGCACCCCCCAGCGCCGACAGAACACCCCGAACGTCGCATCCTCCTCGGCGATGCGCAGGTCGCACCACAGCGCCAGTTCCAAGCCGCCCGCCACCGCGTAACCGGACACGGCCGCGATCACCGGCTTGGACAGCACCATGCGCGTCGGCCCCATCGGACCGGGCCCGCTGCGGTGCGCCTGGTTCATCTCGGGCGTGCCGAACGCCTTCAGATCCGCTCCCGCACAGAAGGTTCCACCGTCACCCCACAGCACCGCCACCGCCGCGGAGTCGTCGGCGTCGAATTCTTGGAAGGCCGCGAACAACTCGGCCGCGGCGGGTCCGTTGACGGCGTTGCGCGCGGCGGGACGGTTCATGATCACGGTCGTCACGGGCCCGGTGCGCTCGACGCGCACTCCGCCGGGGGTGGTACTCATCGCGTCTCCATCGTCGGTGTCGGCTCCAGGGTTCGGGTGGCGTCTCGTCGTGCCGCCAGCTCGGCGGCGAAGTCGTGATAGGCGGCGCGCAGCCGCGCACCCGGCCACGGATCGGGCAGCAGTTCCTCGGGCAGCATCGGATCGGTGAGCAGCTGGCGCACGATGGCCGCCGCGGCCACGAAGCGCGCGGGAACGTCGGGCGCCGAATCGATCTCGTCGATCAGCCGATCCCCGGCGACCACCCACCCCGGCAGGTCCCACAGCGTGCGGGCCAGGCCCGCCGGATCGGCGTCCCGCGCGCACAGCATCCGGACGCGCTCGCGCACGGCGTCGGGCAGCTCGACCTCGAGGTTGGCCGGGCGCATCCACACGCCTTCCCGCAGTTCGGCGAAACGGTTGTCGTACAACGTGTTCCGCACGCCGGCGCGGGTGCGGGCGGCGGTGCCGACGCTCGTCACCACCAGCGTGGTCCACGTGCCGTCCCAGGGCCGGGGCCGGGCCTGCAGCGCGGCGTCCTGGCGGCGCTGCCGGGCCAGCAACCGCTCGGAGAGCCGGTAGCCGTCGGCCGACCGCACGAGGTCCCCCGCACCCACCATGCGGGTCAACGCCACCCGCAGCGTCGACTCGCGGATGCCGAAGTCCTCGGTCAGCGTGATCAACTCCGCCGCCGACGCCCACGCCGGGTGGGCGCCCAGCAGCACGCTGAGCACCACCGACCGTGCGGTCATCCGGGTCAGCGACTTGGCCACGCCGTCACACGCCCGACGTCGCCCGGCCCGCGTCGCCGAACGGCTCGTCGCGCCGCGCCACCGCCGCGCGGAACCCGTGCTCGCGCGCCTGGGCCACGAACTCGTGCCCCTCGGGGGTGTGCCGCGCGACGCCGTCGAACACCGTGCTCACCATGCGGCTCGTCGCGACACCCTGTTGCAGCAGCGCGGTGTTCAGTGCCAGCTTGGCCATGATGAGCTGGTTGACGGGCATGGCGGCGATCCGTGCCACCAGCCGCTCGGTGCGGTCGTCCAGATCGCCGGGCTGCGGCGCCTCCACGGCCAGGCCCCACTCGGCAGCCTGAGCGCCGGTGATGCAATCGCCGGTGAACAGTAGGCGCTTGGCGCGCTGATCGCCGAGCCGGTGGGCCCACAGCCCGGCCGCCGGGACGCCCCACACCCGCATGGGCGGGTAGCCGATCTTGGCGTCGGCGGCCGCGATCACCTGGTCGGCGTGCAACGCGATGTCGGTGCCGCCCGCCACGCAGTACCCGTGGATCTTCACCACGGTGGGCTTGTCGCAGTGCATCAGGCTGGCGAAGCCGCGCACGAAGCGGCTCATCATCTGATAGTCGATCATCGGATCCCATGGCCGGTCGGGCAGATGGTTGACGCCCTGGGTCCGCCCGGACAGCACCGTGTCGCGGTACGGGCTGCCGCCGCCCGCCGACGACGACCCCTCGGCGTACGCCCCGAGATCGAAGCCCGCACAGAACCCCTCGCCGCGCCCCGACACCAGGATCACGTGCACGTTCGGATCCAGGTCTGCCCGCTCGACGAGCGCGGAGAGTTCCAGCGGGGTGTCGGCGACGATCGCGTTGCCCTTCTCGGGCCGATTGAAGGTGATGCGGGCGACGCGGTCGGTGACCTCGTAGGTCATGGTCTTCAGGTCGTCGAAGTCGACGGGCCGGATCGCATGCGTCACGGCCGGCTCAGCCCTTCACCAGCGCGCGCTCGATGATCGGGCTGAGATCCAGGCCGGAGGGCAGGGTGCCGAACGCGCCGCCCCACTGACCGCCCAGCCTGCTCGCCAGGAACGCCTCGGCCACGGCGGGGTGGCCGTGCCGCACCAGCAGCGCGCCCTGTAGCGCCATGGCGATGTCCTCGGCCGTCTGGCGCGCGCGGTACTGCACGGTCGCCGGGTCGGCCATGTCGCCGAGCGACCGTCGCAGTCGATCCACGTGCGCGTCGAGGCGGACGTCCTGACCCGCGGAGGCGGAGAGTTCGTCGAACAGCACCTCGACGCACTCCGGTCGAGTCACCATGGCGCGCAACGTGTCCAGTGCGCTGACGTTGCCGGAACCCTCCCAGATGCCCATCAGCGGCGCCTCCCGGTACAGCCGCGGCATGCCCGAATCCTCCACGTACCCGTTGCCGCCGAGGCACTCCATGGCCTCCGCGGCGTGCGGGGTGGCCCGCTTGCACACCCAGTACTTCGCGGCCGCCAGCCCGATGCGGCGCAGCAGCGCCTCGCGCTCGTCGCCGCGGACCGCACGATCGGTGGCGCCCGCCATCCGCATCGCGAGCATCGTGGCGGCCTCGGCCTCCACCGCCAGGTCGGCGAGCACGTTGCGCATCAGCGGCTGGTCGACCAGGTAGTCACCGAACGCCTTGCGGTGCTGCGCGTGATGCGCGGCCCGCGCCAACCCGGTGCGCATGCTGGTGGCGCTGCCGAGCGTGCAGTCCAGCCGCGTCAGGTTGACCATCTCGATGATGGTCGGCACACCGCGCCCCTCCTCGCCGACGAGCCACGCGACGGCCCCGTCGTACTCCACCTCGCTGGAGGCGTTGGCGTGGTTGCCCAGCTTGTCCTTCAGGCGCATCAGGTTCATCCGATTGCGGGTGCCGTCGGGCAGAACCCGCGGTAGGAAGAAACAGCTCAGCCCGCCCGACGTCCCCCCGTCGCTGCGCTCGCCCCCGCGCGTTTGCGCCAACACCAGGAACACGTCGCTCATCGGTGCCGACGTGAACCACTTGTGCCCCCGCAGCGAGTAGGTGCCGTCACCGTTGGGCGTGGCCTCGGTGGTGCCCGCGCGGACGTCGGAGCCGCCCTGCTTCTCGGTCATCGACATCCCGGCGGTAATGCCTGCCTTGGTGGCGGGCACCCGGAGTTCGGGGTCGTAGACCCGGCTGGTGAGCAGCGGCTCGTACTGTGCTGCCAGCTCGGGGTTGCACCGCAGGGCAGGCACCGCGGCGTAGGTCATCGAGATGGGGCAGACGTGACCCGGTTCGGGGGTCCACACCGACGTCTTCGCCGCACGCACGACGTGCGTGCCCGCGCGGTCGTCGGCCCACGGCGCGGCATGCAGGCCGTGCCCGACGGCGACCGTCATCAGCTCGTGGTAAGCGGGGTCGTACTCCACCTCGTCGACGCGGTGGCCGTAGCGGTCGTGGGTGTGCAGCACCGGTCGATTGCGGTCGGCGAGTTCGCCCCAGCGCTGCGCGCGGTCCGACCCGGACAGTGCCCCCAGCTCGGTGACCTCGTCCAGACCCCACTCGCCACCCTCGCGGACGAGGGCCTCGACGAGCACCGCCGACGTGGCGGGGTTGTAGTCCCGCAGCGGGGGGACCTGGTTGGTGACGACGTGCGTATCGGCCATGCCCCACTGTTACACCTTTACGACAGTCGCACAAGATGTGTAATACGGCGGCGGCTGACGATCGCGTCGAGCGCGGCGACGACCACCGCGGCGAAGGCCCACCCCAGCAGCACGTCGATGACGTAGTGCTCCGCGGTGTACACCAGCGTGAACGCCATCGCCAGCACGTAGGCCACCAGCACGGGGCGCCACCCCACCCGCACCCGGTGCCACAGGAACGCGGCCACCGCCGCCGACATCCCGGCGTGCAACGACGGGATGGCCGCAACCAGGTTGACACTCGCCTGCCCCTGGTCGATGAGCGCCGTGGCGCTCTGCAGGTGCAGGTTGCCCCACCCCCTGGTGACGATGCGCTCCACCCAGTCGTTGGCTCCGTCGCGCGCGGTCTGCATGGCGCCGAGGATGCCGCCGTCGGGCACGCCACGCGCCGAGGAGAACATGCACCCCGGGCTCGCCGGGCCGCCCGCGACGTCGACCGAGGTGCACCGGGCCGCCGCCCACGGCGGCGCCGCGGGCAGCAGCGCGTAGACCACCAGCGCCCCGAACGACAACACCACGAACAACCGCGCGAACGCCTTCCACTCGTCGCGATCGCGGAGCCACAGCACCGCCGCCACCACGTAGGGCACCACGAAGAACGACATGTAGACGGTGCTGATGACCACCTCCCACCACGGCGGGGTCGGCATCTTCAGCCGCTCCTGCAGCCACACCGTCGGCATGGTCCCGAAGAACATGGCGCGGTCGACGTCCGCCTGCCACTGCCACAGCGTGGGCCTGCCCACCAGCGTGGCGGCACCGCGACTCAGGTCGTAGGCCACCAGCACCAACGCGAACGGCAGCCAGTCGCGGATCACGTGGAGCATGCGGCGGCCCTGACCGATGCTCGCCGCCAACAGGCCCGTCGCGACGTAGACGAGCAACAGCTCGCGATTGAACGCGACACCGTCGGTGACGGTGCGATAGCCGATCACCACCGCCCACGCGGCCACCGCCGTCCAGCGCAGGATGCGCGGCCAGCGGGAGCCCGCCACCCGACCGTCGCAGGGTGGCCGAGGCGAGCCGCCGGCGGACACCCCGCCGAGGCTAGTTCACGACCTCAGCCGACGTGGTCGCGCAGGAACGCGATGTCGTCCCGACGTCCCTCGTCCGAGGTCTCGCAGATCACCGGCGCGCCCGCCGCGGTCACCACCGCCACCAGCAGCTGCGGATCGATCTGTCCGCTGCCGAAGTTGGCGTGCCGGTCGGCCCCCGAGCCCGCGGCGTCGCGCGAGTCGTTGCAGTGCACCAGGTCGATGCGGCCGGTGATGGCCTTGATGCGCTCCACCGCGTCGACGAGCGCCTCCCCCGCCGCCCACGCGTGGCACGTGTCCAGGCAGAACCCGATGCCCTTGTCGCCGATGCGATCCCACAGCCGCGCGATGGTGTCGAAGTGACGCGCCATCGCGTGATCACCACCCGCGGTGTTCTCCAGGTACACCGGCATGTCGGTCTGCAACGCGTCGAGCGCCTTCACCCAGCGCTCGAAGCCGGCGTCGAGATCCTTGTCGTCGGCGTGCCCGCCGTGCACGATGACCGCGGTCGCACCGACCTCGGTGGCCGCGTCGCAGGTGTCCTGCAGGATCTTGCGCGACGGGATCCGCACGCGGTTGTTCGCCGACGCCACGTTGATCAGGTACGGCGCGTGCACGTACAGCGGGAGCGGCGCGGCCTTGAGCGCCGCCGCATCCTCGCGCGGCTTGGGTTTCTTCCAGCTCTGCGGGTCGCCGAGGAAGAACTGCGCGACGTCGGCACCGTCGTCCGCCGCGGCCTTCAGGGGATCGTCTCCGTGGACGTGCGAGCCAATCAACACGCGCCCCAGTCTAGGACCGGCCCCGCGGTGAACGAATCGGCGACCACCGTCGTGACCAGTGTGAAGGAGGGATCAGATGAGCGTCATCGCAAGCGTCCGCGGCGAGTTGCCCCGCCACCGCCACACCCAGGACGAGGTCACCGAAGCATTGCTGGCACTCCCCGGTTACGCCGAGCACGCCGAGGCCATCCGCCGGTTCCATCGCAGCGCCAAGGTCGAGAGCAGGCACACCGTCCTGCCCCTGGCCGACTACGCCGCACTCACCGACTTCGGCGCCGCCAACGACGTCTTCATCGAGCACGCCGTCGACCTCGGCTGCGCCGCCGTCCTCGGCGCCCTCGACGACGCCGGCCTCACCCCCGCCGACGTCGACGTCGTCTACACCACCACGGTCACCGGGCTCGCCGTGCCCACCCTCGACGCCCGCATCGCCACCCTCATCGGCATGCGGCCCGACGTCCGGCGCGTCCCCATGTTCGGCCTCGGCTGCGTCGCCGGTGCGGCGGGCATCGCCCGCGTCCACGACCACCTGCGGGGCGCCCCCGACGCCGTCGCCGTGCTCCTGGCCGTCGAACTCTGCTCGCTGATCCCCAAGACCGAACCGTCGGTCGCCACCGTCGTCGGCTCCTCGCTGTTCGGCGACGGCGCCGCCGCGGTCGTCCTCGTCGGCGACGCGCGCGCCCACCGCCTCGCCGCCACCGGGCCCGAGGTGCTCGACTCCCGCAGCCACCTCTACCCCGACTCCCAACGCACCATGGGCTGGGACGTCGACTCCAGCGGCTTCCGGCTGGTGCTGTCCCCCGACGTGCCCGACGTGGTGCGCCGCTACCTCGGCGCCGACGTCACCGAGTTCCTCGGCGCCCACGGCCTCGACGTCGCCGACGTGGGCGCGTGGGTCAGCCATCCCGGCGGCCCCAAGGTCATCGAGGCCATCACCGAGACCCTCGGGTTGCCCGACGACGCCCTCGAACTCACGTGGCGCTCGCTGGCCGAGGTGGGCAACCTGTCGTCGGCGTCGGTACTGCACGTGCTTCGCGACACCATGGCCAAGCACCCACCCGTCGGCAGCCCGGGCCTGCTGCTGGCGATGGGTCCGGGCTTCTGCTCCGAACTGGTCCTGCTGCGGTGGCGGTGATCCGGTGACGGGGTACGCGGCATGGATCGCCCTGATCGCCGTCGTCGCCGTCGAACGCCTCGCCGAACTCGTCGTCTCCAAGCGCAACCTCGCGTGGTCGACGGCGCGCGGCGGCGTCGAGGTCGGCTTCGGCCACTACCCCGCCATGGTCGTACTGCACGTCGGGCTGTTGGTCGCGTGCGTCGTGGAGCCCGTGGTGGCGCACCGCCCGTTCCTGCCGTGGCTGGGATGGCCCATGCTCGCCGTCGTCGGGCTCGCCCAGGTGCTGCGCTGGTGGTGCATCACCACACTCGGCCCGCAATGGAACACGCGAGTGGTCGTGGTACCCGGCGCGGCGCGCATCACCGGCGGACCGTACCGGTGGCTCCGGCACCCCAACTACGTCGCCGTGATCGTGGAGGGCATCGCGCTGCCCCTGGTGCACACCGCCTGGGTCACCGCCGTCGGGTTCACCGTGCTCAACCTCGCGCTGCTGCGCGTCCGGCTGCGCGTCGAGAACGCCGCCCTGGCGCGTCTGGTCACAGCCCGATGATCGACCTGCTCGTCGTGGGAGGCGGCCCCGCCGGGCTGGCGACGGCCCTGTACGCCGCGCGCGCGGGACTGGACGCCACGGTGGTCGAACGCCGGCACGGCGTACTGGACAAGGCGTGCGGCGAGGGCCTGATGCCCCACACGCTGACCCACCTCGACCGCCTCGGCGTCGAGGCGGCAGGCCATCCGCTGCGCGGCATCGTCTACTGCGACGGTGAGCGGCGGGTCGACGCGGCATTCCGCGGCAGGGCCGGCCGCGGCGTCCGCCGCACCACGCTGCACGCGGCGATGCGGGAGGCGGCCGCCGATGCGGGGGTGACCTTCGTCGACGGTGCCGCCGGCGAGATCGTCCAGGACGCCACCGGCGTGCGCGCGCAGGGCATCCGCGCGCGCTACCTGGCGGCCGCCGACGGCCTGCACTCCCCCATCCGGCGCCGCCTCGGTCTGGACGTCGCGACGCCGGGCCCCCGCCGCTGGGGCATCCGGCGACACGTGCGGACCGCGCCGTGGACCGATCGCGTCGAAGTGCACTGGGCCGCCGACGCGGAGGCCTACGTGACCCCGGTCGCCGACGACTGCGTGGGCATCGCCGTCCTCTCGGCCGGCCGCGGCGACCTCGACACCAAGCTGGCCGCTTTCCCCGAACTGCGGCAACGGCTTTCGGGCCACGTCCACGGCCCCGACCGGGCGGCGGGCCCGCTGCGTCAGCACGCCTCGCGCCGCGTCGCCGGGCGCGTGCTGCTGGTCGGCGACGCCGCCGGGTACGTCGACGCCCTCACCGGCGAGGGTCTCGGGCTCGCCTTCGGTGCCGCGGAGGCGTTGGTGGCGTGCGTGGTCGCCGATCGGGTGGCCGACTACGACCGGCGGTGGGACGCGCTGACCCGTCGCTACCGCCTGCTCACCGAGGCACTGGTGCGCGCGACCGCCCGCCCGGCCGTCCGCTCGCGGCTGGTGCCCGCCGCCGCCACGATGCCACGGGTATTCGGCGCCGCGGTCAACCAGCTCGCCTACTAACCCCCGCGAGCAGACGCAAACGTCCGCCGAAACCTGCGGTTTCGCGGACGTTTGCGTCTGCTCGCGGGGTTGTCCACAGGCTCCGGGCGCACCTCTGGCGCCGACCCGGCCCGCCTGACACCGTCGACGTCATGGCGGGGGTCTTCGACGACGTGCACGGCTTGGCGACGGCGGCCCAGTTGGCGAAGCGCCTGTCGCGCAGGGAGATCACGCGCAAGCTGCGCACGGGCGAGCTGGTGCGGGTGTGTCACGGCGTCTACGCGCTGTCACCGCCGGACGTCCTCGGACGGTTGGCGGCGCTGGACCTCGTGATGGGGCAGCCCGCGGTGGCATGCCTGGCAACGGCGGCCTGGCTGCACGGCTTCGACACCGAACGCGACCCGCGCCTGCACGTGTTCGATCCCGGCGTGCGGATGCGTCCGACGGCGGACGTCATGGTGCATCAGCGTCTGGGTGCGCCGTTGCAGAGGGTTCAGGGGCGGCTCGCGACGACGCCGGGATGGACCGCGGTGGAGGTGGCCCGTGCCCTGCGGCGCCCCAGAGCACTCGCGGCGCTCGACGCCGCGGTGCGCGCCGGCGTTCCCATCGCCGACCTGGCGGCCGCGGCCGACGAGCAGAAGGGCCGCCGCGGCATCGTCGCCGTGCGGAACCTGCTCCCGCACGTCGACGGCCGCTCCGAGTCGCCCATGGAGAGCGAGGCACGGCTGGTGTTCCTGGACCACGGGATCACCCCGCCCGTCCTGCAACTGGAGATCCGCGACCTCTGCGGCAGCGTGTGGCGCCTCGACTTCGCCTGGCCCTCGGCCCAGGTCTACGCCGAGTACGACAGCATGGAATGGCACGCCAACCCGCAGGCGTGGAAACACGACCGGCTCAAGGTATCTCGACTCGGCGAGATGGGCTGGACGGGAGTGCCCATGGTGGTCGACGACATCCGGCGCACCCCCGTCGAGCTGGCGCTGCGCATCGACACCCTGCTGCGCACCCGCTGAGCAGACGCAAATGTCCGTCAAACACCTGTTCGTTGCGGACATTTGCGTCTGCTCGCGGAAGGGGAGGGGCCAGGTCGCGGGATGCGAAAGGGCCCCCGTGACGACGTCACGGGGGCCCTTCCATCACCAGCTATCCGCGGTAGTCGCTGAAGCCGTAGTCATCCAGCGGCACTGCGGCACCCGAGGCCTGGCCGAAGTCCGGGCTGTAGTACTGATCCTCGTAGGACGGGATCGTGTACGCCGCGGCACGCGCCTCCTCGGTGGGCTGAACCTGGATGTTGCGGTACCGGTCGATGCCGGTACCCGCCGGGATCAGCTTGCCGATGATCACGTTCTCCTTCAGACCCTGCAGCTTGTCGCTGCGGCAGTTGATCGCCGCATCGGTCAGCACGCGCGTGGTCTCCTGGAACGACGCCGCCGACAGCCACGAATCCGTGGCCAGCGACGCCTTCGTGATGCCCATCAGCACCGGGCGACCGGCGGCGGGCTCGCCACCCTCGGCCACCACGCGACGGTTCTCCGACTCGAACTCGGCACGCTCGGTCAGCGAACCGGGCAGGAACTCCGTCGCACCCGAGTCGATGATCGTGACGCGACGCAGCATCTGCCGGACGATGACCTCGATGTGCTTGTCGTGGATCGACACGCCCTGGGCCCGGTAGACCTCCTGCACCTCGTTGACGAGGTGCTGCTGGACGCTGCGCTGACCCTGGACGCGGAGCACCTCGTGCGGGTTGGCCGAGCCCTCCATGAGCTGCTGGCCCACCTCGACGTGGTCACCATCGGTGAGCAGTCGCTCGGTGCCGTCGTCGTGCTTGAACACCTTCAGGCGCTGGCGACGCGAGATCTTGTCGTACACGACCTCTTCGCTGCCGTCGTCGGGAACGATCGTGATCTTGTAGAACCGATCGCTCTCCTCCAGGCGCACGCGACCCGACAGGTCCGCGATGGGAGCGGTGTTGCGGGGCACGCGGGCCTCGAACAGCTCCTGCACGCGGGGCAGACCACCGACGATGTCGGCGCCACCGGTCACACCGCCCTGGTGGAAGGTACGCATCGTCAGCTGCGTGCCCGGCTCACCGATGGACTGCGCGGCCACGATGCCGACGGCCTCGCCGATGTCGACGAGCTTGCCCGTCGCCATCGAACGGCCGTAGCACATGGCGCACACGCCGGCGGCGCTGGCGCACGTCAGCACCGAACGCACCCGCACCGAGGTGATACCGGCGGCGAGCAACGCGTCGATCGCCGGATCGCCCAGGTCGTGACCACGCTCGACGACCACGTTGCCGTTCTCGTCGACCGCGTCGCTGGCCAGGGTGCGGGCGAACGCCGCCGTCTCGACGTGGGCGTCGCGGATCAGGGCGCCGGAGGCGTCCTTCTCGGCGAGCGTCACGGCGATGCCGCGCTCGGTGTCGCAGTCGTGCTCGCGCACGATCACGTCCTGCGACACGTCCACCAGACGACGAGTCAGGTAACCCGAGTCGGCGGTACGCAGCGCGGTGTCGGCCAGACCCTTGCGGGCACCGTGCGTGTTGATGAAGTACTCCAGCACCGTCAGGCCCTCGCGGAACGACGACTTGATGGGGCGCGGGATGAACTCACCCTTCGGGTTGGTCACCAGACCCTTCATGCCCGCGAGCGTGCGGGTCTGGGTCAGGTTGCCCGTGGCGCCGGACTTCACGATCGTGATGATCGGGTTGTCCGCCGGGTAGTACTCCTCCAGCGCCTTGCCGACCTCTTCGGTGGCCTGCTGCCAGATCTTCACCAGCTCGCCGTTGCGCTCCTCGTGGTTCAGGGCGCCACGCTGGTACTGCTTCTCGATGCGGTCGGCCTCGCGCTCGTGACGCTCGAGGATCTCCTGCTTCTCCGGCGGCACCAGCACGTCGGCCATCGACACCGTGACACCCGAACGGGTGGCCCAGTAGAAGCCGGCGTCCTTGAGCTTGTCGACGGTCTGCGCCACGACGATCATCGGGTAGCGCTCGGCCAGGTCGTTGATGATCCTGGCCTGGACCTTCTTGTGCATCTGCTCGTCGACGAACGGGTAGCCCTTGGGCAGCAGCTCGTTGAACAGCACGCGACCCAGCGTGGTGTGCGCCGTCCAGGCGTCGCCCGGCTTCCAACCCTCGGGGAACAGCTCCGCCTCGATCGCGGCCGGCGGACGCAGGTGCGTCAACCGGACCTTGATCTTCGCGCGCACCGACAGCGCCCGCAGGTCGACGGCCATCTGCGCCTCGGCGGCCGAGCTGTAGACGCCCTGCTCCGGCTGGTCGGTGGTGGCCGGCTGGTACTCGCCCAGATCGCCCTCGATGAGGGTGGTCAGGAAGTACAGGCCCGTCACCATGTCCAGACGCGGCATGGCGAGCGGCTTGCCCGACGCCGGCGACAGGATGTTGTTCGACGACAGCATCAGGATGCGGGCCTCGGCCTGCGCCTCCGCGGACAGCGGGAGGTGCACGGCCATCTGGTCACCGTCGAAGTCGGCGTTGAACGCCTCACACACCAGCGGGTGCAGCTGGATGGCCTTGCCCTCCACCAGCTGCGGCTCGAACGCCTGGATGCCCAGGCGGTGCAGCGTGGGTGCACGGTTCAGCAGCACCGGGTGCTCGGCGATGACCTCTTCGAGGACGTCCCACACCTGGGGGCGCTGACGCTCCACCATGCGCTTGGCGCTCTTGATGTTCTGCGCGTGGTTCAGGTCCACCAGACGCTTCATCACGAACGGCTTGAACAGCTCGAGGGCCATCAGCTTCGGCAGACCGCACTGGTGCAGCTTGAGCTGCGGGCCGACCACGATGACCGAACGGCCCGAGTAGTCGACGCGCTTGCCGAGCAGGTTCTGACGGAAGCGGCCCTGCTTGCCCTTGAGCAGATCGGACAGCGACTTCAGCGGACGGTTGCCCGGCCCGGTGACCGGACGGCCACGACGGCCGTTGTCGAACAGCGCGTCCACCGACTCCTGAAGCATGCGCTTCTCGTTGTTGACGATGATCTCGGGGGCGCCGAGGTCGATCAGTCGCTTGAGCCGGTTGTTGCGGTTGATGACGCGGCGGTACAGGTCGTTCAGGTCGGAGGTGGCGAAGCGGCCACCGTCGAGCTGGACCATCGGGCGCAGCTCCGGCGGGATCACCGGAACGGCGTCGAGCACCATGCCCATGGGCGAGTTGCCGGACTGCTGGAACGCCGCGACGACCTTGAGCCGCTTGAGCGCACGCAGCTTCTTCTGACCCTTGCCGTTCTTGATCGTGTCGCGCAGCGACTCGGCCTCGGCGGCGATGTCGAAGTTCTCCATGAGCTTCTTGATCGACTCCGCGCCCATCGCGCCGGTGAAGTACTCGCCGTAACGGTCCTGCAGCTCGCGGTAGAGCACCTCGTCGACGATCAGCTGCTTGGGAGCCAGCTTGGTGAACGTCGTCCAGATCTCGTCGAGCCGGTCCAGCTCACGCTGGGCCCGGTCGCGCAGCTGACGCATCTCGCGCTCGCCGCCGTCGCGCACCTTGCGGCGCACGTCGCTCTTGGCGCCCTCGCGCTCCAGCTCGGCCAGGTCGGCCTCGAGCTTCTGGCTGCGCTCGGCCAGGTCGAGGTCACGCTGATCCTCGACGGCCTTCTTCTCGACGACCATCTCGGCCTCGAGCGTCGACAGCTCGTTGTGCCGCATCTCGGTGTCCACGTCGGTGATGACGTAGGCCGCGAAGTAGATGATCTTCTCGAGATCCTTGGGCGCCAGGTCCAGCAGGTAGCCCAGACGCGACGGCACACCCTTGAAGTACCAGATGTGCGTGACCGGGGCGGCCAGCTCGATGTGGCCCATGCGCTCGCGACGCACCTTGGCGCGGGTCACCTCGACGCCGCAGCGCTCGCAGACGATGCCCTTGAAGCGCACGCGCTTGTACTTGCCGCAGTAGCACTCCCAGTCGCGAGTCGGTCCGAAGATCTTCTCGCAGAACAGGCCGTCCTTCTCCGGCTTCAGCGTGCGGTAGTTGATGGTCTCCGGCTTCTTGACCTCACCGTAGGACCAGTTGCGGATGTCGTCCGCGGTCGCGAGACCGATGCGGAGTTCATCGAAGAAGTTGACGTCTAGCACGTAACTTCCTTTCCCCTTGCGGGCTTTCGAGAAAAAATGGCTAGCGGACTATCGGGTTCAGGCGAGGTCTTCGACCGACGGAGACTCGTTGCGAGACAGGTTGATTCCCAGGTTCGCCGCAGCGCGCTCCAGGTCCTCGTCGTCGCTGTCGCGCATCTCGATCGCGGTGCCCTCACTGGAGAGCACCTCGACGTTGAGGCACAGCGACTGGAGTTCCTTGAGCAGCACCTTGAACGACTCGGGGATGCCCGGCTCGGGGATGTTCTCGCCCTTGACGATCGCCTCGTAGACCTTCACGCGGCCGACGGTGTCGTCCGACTTGATGGTCAACAGCTCCTGCAGCGTGTACGCCGCACCGTAGGCCTGCATGGCCCAGCACTCCATCTCACCGAAGCGCTGACCACCGAACTGCGCCTTACCACCGAGAGGCTGCTGCGTGATCATCGAGTACGGACCCGTCGAACGCGCGTGGATCTTGTCGTCCACCAGGTGGTGCAGCTTCAGGATGTACATGTAGCCGACCGTCACCGGGTACGGGAACGGTTCACCACTGCGGCCGTCGAACAGCTGCGACTTGCCGTCGGCGTTGACCATCACGTCACCGTCGCGGTTGGGCAGCGTGGACCCCAGCAGACCCTGCAGCTCGTTCTCGCGCGCACCGTCGAACACCGGCGTCGAGACGATGCTGTCGGCGGGCGCCGACAACATGTGCTCGGGCAGGGTCTCGGCCCACTCGGGGCGGCCGTCGGCGACGTCGATGTTCCAGCCGGCCTTCGCGACCCACCCCAGGTGGGTCTCGAGGATCTGGCCGATGTTCATACGACGCGGCACACCGTGCGTGTTGAGGATGATGTCGACCGGCGTGCCGTCGGGCATGAACGGCATGTCCTCGACCGGCAGGATCTTGCCGATGACGCCCTTGTTGCCGTGGCGTCCGGCGAGCTTGTCGCCGTCGGAGATCTTGCGCTTCTGGGCCACGTAGACGCGGACCAGCTCGTTGACGCCGGCGGGCAGCTCGTCGTCGTCCTCGCGGCTGAACATGCGGACGCCGATGACCTTGCCGGACTCGCCGTGCGGCACCTTGAGCGACGTGTCGCGGACCTCGCGGGCCTTCTCGCCGAAGATGGCACGCAGCAGGCGCTCCTCCGGGGTCAGCTCGGTCTCGCCCTTCGGGGTGACCTTGCCGACCAGGATGTCGCCGTCGCGGACCTCGGCACCGATGCGGACGATGCCGCGCTCGTCGAGATCGGCCAGCACCTCGTCGGAGACGTTCGGGATGTCCCGCGTGATCTCCTCGGCGCCCAGCTTGGTGTCGCGGGCATCGATCTCGTGCTCCTCGATGTGGATGGACGTCAGCACGTCCTCCTCCACCAGGCGCTGCGAGAGGATGATCGCGTCCTCGTAGTTGTGGCCCTCCCACGGCATGACGGCGACCAGCAGGTTCTTGCCGAGCGCCATCTCACCGTTCTCGGTGCACGGACCGTCGGCGATGACCTGACCGGCCTCGACGCGCTGCCCGGAGTCCACGATCGGGCGCTGGTTGGCGCACGTGCCGTGATTGGAGCGGGCGAACTTGCGCATCCGGTAGGTGTGCCGGGTGCCGTCGTCGGCCATCACGGTGACGTAGTCGGCCGAGACCTCCTCGACCACGCCCGCCTTGGCGGACACCACGACGTCACCGGCATCGATCGCGGCACGCAGCTCCATGCCGGTGCCGACGAGCGGGGCCTCGCTGCGCACCAGCGGAACCGCCTGACGCTGCATGTTGGCACCCATGAGCGCGCGGTTGGCGTCGTCGTGCTCCAGGAACGGGATCATCGCCGTCGCGACCGACACCATCTGGCGCGGCGAGACGTCCATGTAGTCCACGTCCATCGGCGAGACGTTCTCCACCTCGCCGCCCTTGCGGCGGACCAGGATCTTGTCCTCGGTGAAGCGACCGTCGGCGTCCAGCGGCGAGTTGGCCTGCGCCACGACGTGGCGGTCCTCCTCGTCGGCGGTGAGGTGCACGATCTCGTCGGTGACGACACCGTCGACGACCTTGCGGTACGGCGTCTCGATGAAGCCGAACGGGTTGACCCGCGCGTACACCGAGAGCGAGCCGATGAGGCCGATGTTCGGGCCTTCCGGGGTCTCGATGGGGCACATCCGGCCGTAGTGGCTGGCGTGCACGTCGCGGACCTCGAGGCCGGCGCGCTCACGGGACAGACCGCCGGGGCCCAGCGCCGACAGGCGGCGCTTGTGGGTCAGACCCGACAGCGGGTTGTTCTGGTCCATGAACTGCGACAGCTGGCTGGTGCCGAAGAACTCCTTGATCGCCGCCACGACGGGACGGATGTTGATCAGGGTCTGCGGCGTGATCGCCTCGACGTCCTGGGTCGTCATGCGCTCGCGCACGACGCGCTCCATGCGGGACAGGCCCACGCGGATCTGGTTCTGGATCAGCTCGCCCACGGTGCGCAGCCGGCGGTTGCCGAAGTGGTCGATGTCGTCGACGTCGACGGGCACCTCGATGCCGCCGGGCGCCGTCATGAACGTGGTCTGATCCGGCGGGGCCTCGTGCAGGCGCACCAGGTACTCGATGGTGGCCGCGATGTCCTCGGGCGTCAGCGTGGAGCTGGTGATCGGGACACCGGGGTTCAGCCCCAGCTTCTTGTTGACCTTGTAGCGGCCGACGCGGGCCAGGTCGTACCGCTTCTCCTTGAAGAACAGGTTCTCCAGCAGGGTCTGCGCCGACTCCTTGGTGGGCGGCTCGCCCGGGCGCAGCTTGCGGTAGATGTCGAGCAGCGCCTCGTCGGGACCGGCGGTGCTGTCCTTCTCGAGCGTGCTCATCATGATCTCGGAGAAGCCGAAGCGCTCCACGATCTGCTCGTTGGTCCAGCCGAGCGCCTTCAGCAGCACCGTGACGGGCTGGCGGCGCTTGCGGTCGATGCGCACGCCGACGGTGGCGCGCTTGTCGACGTCGAACTCGAGCCAGGCGCCACGGCCGGGGATGACCTTGACGCTGGTGAGGTCGTTGTCGGTGGCCTTGTCCTTCGTCTTGTCGAAGTACACGCCGGGCGAACGGACCAGCTGGGACACCACGACACGCTCGGTGCCGTTGATGATGAAGGTGCCCTTCTCGGTCATCATCGGGAAGTCGCCCATGAAGACCGTCTGGCTCTTGATCTCGCCGCTCTCGGCGTTCATGAACTCCGCGGTGACGAACAGCGGCGCCGCGTAGGTCTGGTCCTTTTCCTTGCAGTCGTCGACGGAGGCCTTGACCTCGTCGAAACGCGGATCGGAGAAGGTCAGCGACAGGTTGCCCGCGAAGTCCTCGATCGGCGACAACTCCTCGAGCACCTCTTCGAGACCACCCTTGGGGTTGGGCTCGCCACGCTCGATGGCCTTGGCACGCCACGCCTCCGAGCCGACCAGCCACTCGAACGAGTCGGTCTGAACGTCGAGAAGCCCCGGAACCACGAGGGGTTCGCGGAGCTTTGCGAAGGAGACTCGGTTGGGTGCACCCGGAACGGAGTTGATGGGATCTACTGACTTGCTCTGGCTAGAGACTGCCAAGATGCGTCCTTCCAGCACCTCATGCGACTATTCGGAGGCCCGGAAACCGGAGTCCGCGTTGCCGCTGTATCTGCGTCGGTTCGGCTGGCGTTCTCTCGGTCCGAACCTCGGATCCACACGGCACGCGCCTAGAGGGCTGAGCAGGGCTCAGGCTAGGTGGTGTGTCAGATGCGGGTGAGGGTGGGCAGGATGCAGCCAGCGCAACGTCCAACACTAGCGCAGTGCGGCGCATTCCTCAACCTACGCATGCGGCGGCCCGGGTGATGCTGGCTGGCGTCTGAAGACCAATCACACATGCTGCCCAACAGACTGGCCCCTCGAGGCCCTTCCGTCAAGGGTTGCCACGCGGTTTTGCGTGCGGTTCTTGCAGCCAGACGGGTCTGTACCCACTCCGGTCGCGTCTCATGCTCACCGATGCCCGGATCTGCCGTCGGGAGCCGGGGTGGACCGGCCCCAGCCCGAGTCCCGCGTCAGTGCCTGCAGCAGGGGCTCGATGCGGTACGGCAGCGGCGTGGTGAGCGCCAGCGTCGTGCTGGAGTGCACCACGCCGGGCAGCGCGACGATGTCCTCGACGAGGCGCTGCAACTCGGCCTGGCTGGAGGTGGCGACGCGCACCAGCAGGTCCTCGCGTCCGGTGGTCGCGTGCACCTCCAGCACCTCCGGGATGGCCGCCATCGAGCGCGCGATGGCGGTCAGCTCGCTCTGGCGCACCTCCAGTGCCACGAACGCCTGCACCCCGGCCCCCACCGCCTCCAGGTCGACGTCGGGGCGGAACCCGCGGAGCACCTTGGCCTCGGTGAGCCGGCGCAGCCGCGCCTGCACGGTGTTGCGGGCGACGCCGAGCGCCGCGGCCAGTTCACCCACCCCTTGGCGGGCGTCGCGCGAGAGCACGGCAAGCAGTCGCGCGTCGAGTCGGTCGATGTTGAGCAATGCGGTCACCTCGCAACGTGATGGCAATCACCATCTGACCACCTCGCTCAGTTGTGGCGCAAATAGTTGAACCGATCGGACCGCGAGTCGATGGTTGAGTCATCGAAATGGACAGCTGACCGCGCCTTGGAGGTCCACGTGAGCACCCTCGACGACATCACGCACGGGGTCGCGCACGCCCCCGCCGTGGTGGCCCACCCCGCCGATCGGTACCGCACCGATTCCGGCCCCGTCCTCCTCACCGGCGTCCAGGCCATCGCCCGTCTGCTCGTCGAAGCCCACGCCCGCGATCGCCGCCGGGGACGACACACCGCGACGTTCGTCTCCGGTTATCAGGGCAGCCCGCTCGCCGGCCTGGACACGTTGCTGGCAGGCATCCCGGCACTGCGCGCCGAGCACGACGTCCACCTGGTCCCCGGCCTCAACGAAGAACTCGCGGCTACGTCGGTGTGGGGCAGCCAGGTGGAGCTGCCCGCCGGTGCCCGCACGCACGACGGCGTCGTCGGCGTCTGGTACGGCAAGGGCCCCGGCCTCGACCGCGCCGGCGACGCCATCCGGCACATGACGACCTACGGCACCCACCCGCGCGGCGGCGTGCTGGCCATCGTCGGCGACGACCCGGCCGCCAAGTCGTCGACCGTCCCGGCCGCCAGCGAGCGGTCGCTGGCCGCGCTCAACCTGCCGATCGTGTTCCCCCGCAACGCCGAGGAGGTCGTCACGTTCGGCCTGCACGCCATCGAGCTGTCCCGCGCGTCCGGCTGCCCGGTGGCGATGAAGCTCGTCGCCGACGTCGCCGACGGGTCCTGGTCGGTCGACGGCGACTTCGGCGCGCTGTCGACCGCCGTGCCCGCCATCACGTGGCAGGGCACCCCGTGGACCTACCGGCAGCGCGTGATGGCCGCTCCCCCGGACAGCGTGCTGGCCGAGGCCGACCTCTACGGGCCGCGCTGGCAGATGGTGCGCGCGTTCGTCGCGGCGAACTCCGGCTCGGGGCCGGGGGCGCTCAACGCGATCGACGTCGATCCGCCGCGGGCGCGCCTCGGCATCGTCGGCGTCGGCACCGCCTACGACGCGCTGCGCGGGGCGCTGGCCGACCTGGGCCTGGACGCCGACGCGCTGGGCGGCGCGGGCATCCGGCTCGCGCGGGTGGGTGTGCCCTACCCGCTGGACGCCGACGTCGTGCGCCGGCTCGCCCGCGGCGTCGACGCCGTGCTGGTGGTCGAGGACAAGCTCGGCCTCGTCGAATCGCAGGTCCGCGACGTCCTGTACGGCACGGCCGACGCTCCGCGGGTGCTCGGCAAGCACGGCGCCGACGGCCCGGCGGGCACCGTCCTCGTCCCGGCCGACGGCGAGTTGACCGCGGCCCGGCTGGTCGCGCCGCTGCGCCGCGTGCTGCGCCACGTCCTGCCCGACGTGCTGCCCGACGCCGCGCTGCGCGCCCCCGCCCGCACGCCCCTACGACTCGACCTGCTGCCGGTCACCCGCAAGCCGTACTTCTGCTCGGGTTGCCCGCACAACCGCTCCACGGCCGTCCCCGCCGGCTCGCTGACAGGAGGCGGCATCGGCTGCCACACGTTGGTGACGATGTCCAGCCGCACCGACTCCCAGGTCACCGGTCTGACGCAGATGGGCGGCGAGGGCGCGCAGTGGATCGGCCAGGCCCCGTTCACCGACGTCGGACACGTCTTCCAGAACGTCGGTGACGGCACGTTCTTCCACTCGGGGCAACTCGCCGTGCAGGCGTGCATCGCGGCGGGCGTCAACGTCACCTACAAGCTGCTCTACAACGGTGCGGTGGCCATGACGGGCGCCCAGCACGCGGAGGGCAACCTCGCGATCCCGGCACTGACCCACAAGCTGGCCGCCGAGGGCGTCGCCCGCATCATCGTGTGCTCCGACGAGCCCGCACGCCTGGCCGGCGCCCGGCTGGCCGCGGGCGCGGCGGTGTGGCACCGCGACCGGCTCGACGAGGCACAGCGCGTGCTGCGCGACGTGCCCGGCGTCACCGTGTTGATCTACGACCAGCCGTGTGCGGCCGACGCACGCCGCAAGCGCAAGCGTGGCACGCTGCCCACCCGGTCGACCCGCGTCGTGATCAACGAGGCGGTGTGCGAGGGCTGCGGCGACTGCGGCGTCAAGTCCAACTGCCTGTCGGTGCAACCCGTCGACACCGAGTTCGGCCGCAAGACGCGCATCGACCAGACCGGCTGCAACACCGATTACTCCTGCCTGGACGGCGACTGCCCGTCGTTCGTCACCGTCGAGGTCGACGCGGACGCCGCGCCGGCCCGGCGCGAACCCCCGACGCCGCCGCGGACGCCCGAACCGGCGCTGCCCCACGTCGACGAGGTCTTCAACGTGTTCCTGGCCGGGGTCGGCGGCACCGGCATCGTCACCGTCAACCAGGTGCTGGCCACCGCGGCCCTGCGGGCCGGGTTCGCCGTGCAGGGCCTCGACCAGACCGGGCTGAGTCAGAAGGCCGGCCCCGTGACGTCGCACCTGCGGGTGCATCGCGAAGCGACGCCGACGTCGAACCGGATCGGCCCGGGCGCCGCGGACTGCGTCCTGGCCTTCGACCTGCTGACCGCCGCCGACGACACCCGGGCGGCGGTGGCCTCCGCCGAGCGCACCCTCACCGTCGCCTCGACGAGCCCGACCCCCACCGGCGACATGGTCTACGACGCATCGGTCTCCCACCCGGCCGCCGAGGACCTGCTGCAGCGGCTGCGCAGCCGGTCGCGCGACGTCGTCGCCCTGGACGCGCTGGCTGCCTCCGAGAGGCTGTTCGGCACCACGCTGGTGGCGAACTTCCTGCTCGTCGGCGCGGCGTATCAGGCCGGTGCCCTGCCGATTCCCGAACGCCACGTCCTGGACGCCATCGAGTTCAACGGCGTCGACGTGGCCGCCAACCGGGCCGCCTTCGCGTGGGGCCGGGTGGCCGTCGCCGACCCCGCGGCGTTCGCCGCGGCGGTGACGCGGCCGACGGTGCCGCCCCCGGTGCTGGCCGCCGACCATCCGCTGCTGCGGTCGACGTCGCTGGGCGGCGAGACGCTGGCGCTGGTGGCCAGGCGTGCCGCCGAACTCGTCGACTACCAGGGTGAGGCGACTGCCGCCGAGTACGTGCGGTGCGTGGAGGAGGCGTGGGCGGCCGAGCGGGCCGTCGGCGAGGAGACGGCGTTCAGCGCCGCCGTGGCCAGGGGATTGTTCACGCTGACCGCCTACAAGGACGAGTACGAGGTGGCGCGGCTGCTCACGGATCCGGGCTTCCTGGCGAGCGTCGCCGCCGAGGTCCCCGGCGCGCGGGACGTGGTGTTCCGGTTGCACCCCCCGGTGCTCAAGGCGCTCGGCCGCAGCCGCAAGGTCGGGTTCGGGCCGCGCACGCAGCCGGCGCTGCGCCTGCTGGCCCGGGGTCGCCGATTGCGCGGCACGCCGCTCGACCCGTTCGGCCACACCCGGATCCGCCGCCTCGAACGCGCGCTGCTGGCGCACTATCGGGCGACGATCGCCACGCTGTCGGCCGGTCTCGACGCCGACGGCTACGCGACGGCGACGGCCGTCGCCGAGGCCGCCGACCTGGTCCGCGGATACGAGGACGTCAAGCTGCGCAGCGTCGACCGCTATCGGGCGCGGCTGCACGAACTCGGCGTGACCACCGACGCGTTCTGACGGCTCAGACGGCGACCATTCCCACGGCCGCCGGCACCTGGCTTCCCAGGGCGACGCCCGTCGCCGGGCCCGCGGCCGTGGGAATGGTCAGCGTCTGGCCGGGGGTGCCGTAGACGCCGTTGCTGGTGCCGTCGATCGCGTCGTTGATCCACCCCGTGGCGATGTCCTGCACGGCCGCGACGTTCTGCGGCAGGGAGAAACCGCACGCAAGTTGGGCCAGGAAGTCGCTGCTGGCCCCCTCGGCGTCGACGTGGGAGCCGCCGTCGAGGCGGACGCCGACGAACTCGCCAGGCCGTGCGGCCTCCAGCTGGGTGACGCCGATGCCGTTGGCGTTCCAGGCGTAGGGGCGCGCCGCGATCTGGTACACCTTGCGGTAATCGGCCCCGTCGAGCTTGGCCAACGCCGCGGTGAGCGCGTCACCGGACGGGACGCCGTCGAGCATGACGACCATCAGCAGGTCGGACACCGCGCCGTTGTCGACGGTGTACCCGGCGGCGGCCGCGGCCAGCCCGCCGCCCGCCGAGTGCCCCGACAGCACGAACTTGGTGGGCAGCGCGCCGCCGGTCCAGCCCGCCGCCGCGGCGCTCGCGGTCAACGCCTCGCGGTCCCCGACGAACAGGTTCGCCACCGCCTGCTGCATGGGCTGCCCGCTGATCCAGCAGCCGCCGGTGGCGAACGGGTTGGACGTCAGCGTGGGCGTGACGACGACGCTGTTGGTCTGCTGCGCCATCTGCACGGCCATCGCCGACATCGCGCTGTTGGAGCGCAGGAACCCGTGTGACAGGAACACGACGCTGCGGGGCGGGTCGGCCTGGTTGGGGAAGTACCAGCGCGCGTCGACGGACTGCCCGCACCCGCAGCCGATGTCGAGCGTCGACCGGCCGACGGTGACGGTGCTGCCCGGCGGGATGACGGGGGCCTTCTCGAGCAGCTTGAGCGGCGCGGTGACGAGGTTGAACAGGATGGTGCCGACGATGTTCAGCAGCGTGGGCTGCGGCGGCGCGGTGGCCGTCGTGACCGGCTTGACCACGGGCTTGGCCCCGAGCTTGGTGACGGGCTCGGCGGCGACCGGGTCGAGGGCGGCGGCCTGTGCGGCGGCGGGCTCGGTCGCGGCGGGTTCCGTCGCGGCGGGTTCGGTCGCGGTCTCGGGGGTGGGCGTGGCCTGGTGTGCGGGCGACGCGGTCGGCTCGCGCGACGTGACCGGCGCGGTGTCGGCCACCGGCGATGCGGCGGTGTTGGTCTGCGGCGTCACGGTCGGCTTGGCGACCGGCTTGGACGTCGGCTTGGCGACCGGCTTGGACGTCGGCTGGGCGACCGGATTCGCCGCTGGCTCGGCAGCGGGCTCGGAGTTCGGATCGGGCTCCGACGGGGTGGCGGCAGGCTCGGTATCGGGCTCGGTATCGGGCGCGGTATTGGGAGCGGTGGCAGGCTTGGTGCGGGGCTTGAGATCCGGTGTGGCGGCCGGCTTGCCCCTGGTCGTGCCCTTGGCGGCGCCCGTGGCGCCCGCGGCGCCGGGGGCGCTGGTGGCCTGCGGTGAGGCGCCGGGGGACGTCGAGGTCCCCGAGGCCGCCGAACCGGTGGACGCCGAGTCACTTCTGCTGCCGGCAGTGCTGCTGCTACTGCTACTGGCGCCACTGCTGGTACTGCCCTCGCCACCGGCGGTCTCCGCGGTCGCGACGCCCTGGCCGACGAACAACGTCAGGCACAGCAGCGTGCCCAGCACGAACAGCCATCGCCCGATCCTCATCGCCCGAATGGTAGTCCGCGTTCGCGGCTCATCCAGCGGGTTTGCGACCACCGACGGTCTGCGATGCCGCGGTCACCTGCCGGGTGACGTGCTCCAGGCCGGCGGCGCGCAACGCCATGGTGACCTCATGGACGTCGAACACCCGCAGCGGCGCCAGCCCCGATGCGGCGACGGTGAGTCGCCGCAGGTGTGCGGGCCCCCGCGCGCACGTCGTCAACACCGCGATGCGGCCGCCCGGCTTGAGCACCCGCACCATCTCCTCGAGGGCGCCGAACGGATCGTCCATGAGGTACAGCGCGCCATAGCAGCTGACGGCGTCGAAGGTGCCGGACGCGAACGGCAGGTCGACGGCGTCGGCGCGGACGTAGGCCAGCGGGCGGTGCGCCGGGGTGTCCCGGACGGCCTGCTCCAGCATGGTGGCCGAGCTGTCCGCGCCCACCACCAGGCCGTCATCACCGACGTCCTCGACGATCGACCGGCTGGTGTTGCCCGGGCCGCACGCCAGGTCGAGCACCACGTCGCCGGGACCGACGTCGAGCAGCCGTCGCTTGAGACGGTCCTCCTCGGCGGCGTTGCGCATCGTGAACGCGAAGAACGCCAGCGGCCGCCACAGGCTCTCGTAGACGGCAGGCAGCAGCCGCGAGCCCATCAGCCGTTGCGCGGTGGTCTGCGGAACGCGTTCGGCGCCCAGCACGTCGAGGTAGCCGTCGACGGTCGTCGCCGGGCGGTCGAGCATTTCGCGCACGCGGGCGTACGCCGCCGAGTCGATGACGTCGGCCACGACCGTGCGCGTCAGCTCTCGCGCTGCACCGGGATGGACGCGGTGGGCGCCTCGTCCTCGGTGTGGTGCGCCACGGTCGACTCACCGTCGTATTCGCGCGCGGGGTACTTGTTGGTGCCCTCGAGGTCGTCGCGGATGGCTTCTTGAGCGGCCGGCGGCAGCGTGTGCATGATCTCGCGCACCCGTGCCTGCCGACGCGCGACGGCCTTGCGCTCGGGCATGCCCGGGGTGGCCGACACCTGCGGCGGCACGCCCTCGATCTCCTCCACGCCGCCGTCGTGGTGACCGGCGTCGATGAGCGCCTGCTCCTCGGCCATCGTCGACTCGTCCTTCTCCTCGGACATGCCGATGGGCCCGATGCGGCGACCGTTGAGGAACTGCTTGACCACGGGCTCGTCCGAGGTGAGCAGCACCTCGCGCGGGCCGAACATCACCAGGTGCTTGCGGAACAGCATGCCCATGTTGTCGGGCACGGTGCGCGCGATGTTGATGTTGTGCGTGACGATCAGGATGGTGCAGTCGATCTGGGCGTTGATGTCGATCAACAACTGCGACAGGTAGGCCGTACGCACCGGATCCAGACCGGAGTCGGGCTCGTCGCAGAGGATGATCTGCGGGTCCAGCACCAGCGAGCGGGCCAGCCCGGCGCGCTTGCGCATACCGCCGGAGATCTCACCGGGGAACTTCGTCTCGTCGCCGGCCAGACCCACCAGGTCCAGCTTCTCCATCACGATCTGACGGATCTCGGATTCCTTCTTCTTCGTGTGCTCACGAAGCGGGAACGCCGTGTTGTCGTAGAGGTTCATCGACCCGAACAGGGCGCCGTCCTGGAACATCACGCCGAACAGCGTGCGGATCTCGTAGAGCTCCTTGGCCGAGCACTCGATGATGTTCGTGCCGTCGACGATGATCTTGCCGCGCTCCGGACGCAACAACCCGATCAGCGACTTCAGGAACACCGACTTACCGGTACCCGAGGGGCCCAGCAGCACGCTGACCTCGCCTGCGGGCAAATCGAAGGTGACGTCCTCCCAGATTCGCTGAGATCCGAACGACTTCGTCAAACCCTCGACCTGAATGCCGATGCCCACGCCTGATCCTTCCGGTCCGAACACCCCGCCCACCAGCCAACACGCCTGTGGTTTGAGTCACTGTAGCGCACCGCACGAGAGCCCACGCCCAATGTCCGGGCACCCCTTCGGACGCTTGCGGCGACCTCGCCGCGGTCGGCCGCCGTCAGACGGGGGCGCTCACGATCGATTTCGCGGGTGCGACGAGTGGGCCTTGCGGGCGTACATCAGGGCGTCCACCCGGGACATCACGTCGGCGACGGAGCCGTCGCCCGGGGTCGCCGCGGTGACGCCCATGCTGATGGTGATCGGCGCGGGCTGGGCCCACGGCGACAGCGCGTCGCCAATGCGGCCGCGGATGCGTTCGGCGATGGCCGCCGAGTCGGCGTCGTCGGTGTCCACCAGGCCGACGCAGAACTCGTCGCCGCCGAGGCGCGCGGCGAAGTCGTCCACCTGGATCTCCTGGCGCAGCACGGCGGCGACGGCCACCAAAACATCGTCGCCGACGGCGTGCCCGAAGCGGTCGTTGACGGCCTTGAACCGGTCGACGTCGAACAGCAGGACGCACAGTCGACCGGCACCGGTCCGCACCCGTTGCAGTTCGGTTGCCATCCGGGCATCGAAGCTGCGCCGGTTCAGCAGCGCGGTCAGCGGATCCGACTGGGCGAGGGCCTCCAGTTGCCGCTGCAGCCCCCGCAACTCGCTGACGTCGCGTGCCGAGTCCAACACGGTGCGCACCGCCCCGTCGGCACCGAATTCCGGCAGTGCCCGCACCAGGTAGTGGCGGCGGCCGTCGGCGGCGGGGAATTCGAACTCCTGCTCGACCTGTTCGCCGGTCTCGAAGACGGTGCGGTACATGGTCTGCCACGTTCGGCACAGGTCGGCGGGCATGCCCAGCTCGACGTGGTCCTTGCCGATCAGATCGGACGCCAGCATCGGTGCCGTGGCCAGCTCCACCGCGGGGTTGACGTAGAGGTGTCGGTATCGGCGGTCGTGCCGGGACACGACGTCGGGAAGTTTCTGCACCACCTCGTAGAACACGTCGTCGCGCAGCTGCTCGGCGGTGGGGACGCGCACCAGCACCAGATGCGTTCCGACGTCGGCGGGCACGGGGACGGCCACGCAGTTCCACCGGTCGTCGGGTTCGCGGGCACACACCACGGCACCGCCGGCGGATTCGGTCAGAGCCGCGTTCAGCAGCGCGCGCAGCTGCGACTCATCAACGGCCGCATCGGGTTTCGCCACCACGGACGCGAACGCCGGTGTGCGGCGCGTGATCACGACACCGGCGTCGGTGCGCTGACAGAGGAAGGCGGCCACTCCGGCCAGTCGCAGGCCGTCCAGCCACTGCTCCCCCAGCGCCATGCGCGCACTCTACCGAGCGCGCCGCTTGGCCTCGTACATCAGTGCGTCGACGCGGGCCAGCAGCGTCGCCACGTCGTCGGTGGCCTCGGCGTGCGCGACGCCGACGCTGACCACCACCGACAACCGCGAGTCGCTTTCGGCATCGCCGAAGTCGATGGCACCGATGCGCCGCCGCAGGCGTGCTTCGACGGTACGGACGGCGGGTGGGTCGGCATCTACCAGCGCGACGCAGAACTCGTCCCCGCCGAGGCGCGCGGCGACGTCGTGGGGTCCCGTCTCGTCCAGCAGCACGTCCGCGATGCCCGCAAGCACCCGATCACCCACCACGTGGCCCAAGCCGTCGTTGATCTCCTTGAACGCGTCGACGTCGAGCAGCAGCACGGTCAGCGTCGCCGCACCCGACCGCACCCGCTGCAGTCGCCCGTCGAGGAAATCGAGGAGGCTGCGGCGATTCGCCAGGCCCGTTAGGGGATCGGTGTGGGCGAGGTGTTCGAGTTGCCGCTGCAGCCGCTTGATCTCGGTGATGTCCCGCACGATGGACAGCACGGTCGCCACCTGCCCGTCGTGGTCGAACTCAGGCACCGCCTCGCCGACGTAGTGCCGCGCGCCGAGCGCCCCGGAGTACGAGAATTCCCTGACCACGCGCTTCCCGGTGGCGAACACCTGCTCGTAGACGTCCTCGAAGACGTCAGCGAGTTCTCGGGGCGCCCCGGCCTCCGTGTGCGTCTTGCCCACGCGGAACTCCGGCGACTTTCCGGTGCTGGTCTCGATCGCCGGGTTGACGTAGACGAAGCGATACTCGCGATCGTGGCGGGTGACGACGTCGGGCAGGTTCTCCACGATCGAGAAGAACGTGTCGTGGTGCTCGTCGAAGCTCTCGGGGACGCGCAGCATCGCGATGCACGCGTCGACGTCGCCTGCGGGTTGCAGCACGCACTTCCACCGCGACGCGAGTGAGATCAGCACCGGTTCGGCGCAGACGGGCCAGGCGGAGCCGACGCGCCACAGCAGCGTGGGCTCGTCGAAGTGGTCGGTGACGCCATACATGACGCGCAGGAACTCAGGCGTTCGGGTGACCGCGTGGGCACCCGCGGACGTGCGCCGGCAGAGCACTGCGGGCACGCCGGCAAGCGCCAGCGCGTCGAGCATCCGCTCCGGGGTCACCATGGCGGTGAAGTGTAGGGCGCGAGCCGGTGCGGGGCGAACGTCCCCGGCAACGGCGAAACCGCCCGGAATCAGACGATTCCGGGCGGTTCCGTCGACGACGTGGCGTCGGAATTACTTGACGGTCACCGAAGCGCCGGCGGCCTCGAGCTTGGCCTTGGCGTCGTCGGCGGCCTCCTTGTTGACCTTCTCGAGCAGCGGCTTGGGGGCGCTGTCGACGAGGTCCTTGGCCTCCTTGAGGCCCAGGCCGGAGACGATCTCGCGGACGACCTTGATGACGCCGATCTTCTTGTCGCCGGCACCCTCGAGGATGACGTCGAACTCCGACTGCTCCTCGGCGGCCTCGGCGGGGGCACCACCGGCGGGGCCGGCGGCCGCGACGGCGACCGGGGCGGCGGCGGTGACGTCGAAGGTCTCCTCGAACTGCTTCACGAACTCCGAGAGCTCGAGCAGGGTCATTTCCTTGAACGCGTCGAGCAATTCGTCGGTGGACAGCTTGGCCATGTGAATGGTCCTTTCTTACGGTGTGGAGCTAGGGGTGGGTGTTCAGGCAGCGGGCTCGGAGGAACCCTCTGCGGCCTTCTTGTCTTGCAGAGCTGCGGCAAGGCGCGCGACCTGGGACGCGGGAGCTGCGAACAGCGCAGCGGCCTGGGACTGCTTTGCCTTGAGGGCGCCGGCCAGCTTGGACAGCAGCACCTCACGCGATTCGAGGTCGGCGATGCGCTCGACCTCGGCGACGGTCAGCGCGCGACCGTCCATGTAGCCGCCCTTGACGATCAGCGCCTTGTTGTCCTTGGCGAACTTCTTGATCGCCTTGGCGGCGTCGACCGGCTCGCCCTCGATGAACGCGATGGCGGTGGGGCCGGCGAAGAGCTCGTCGAGCCCCTCGATGCCGGCTTCTTCCGCGGCACGCTTCACCAGGGTGTTCTTGGCGACGGTGTAGGTCGTCGACGAACCCAGCGACCTACGCAGCTCGGCAAGGTTGGCCACCGACAGACCGCGGTACTCGGTGACGACGGTGGCCGTCGCCTCCTTGAACTTCTCGGCGATGTCGGCGACCGCGGTGGCCTTGTCAGCCTTGGCCATGCTTGCCTCCTCGTGATGGTTGGACGTCCACCAACCGACGGGAGTGAAGGGACCGACATACGACGAACGCCCCGACGCAGACAGGTCGGGGCGCATGGGTGCCGCTCGAACGGCGGCTGCTACCTCGTCCTCCTGCGTGGGCCGCCCGGCAGTGCCGGGACCTTCGACCGATCCGCGCGAGCGTGAACCGGTGACCGACGGTCTTCGGTGGAACCGGGCAAGGATAGCCCGGCACGGGCCCGCGCTCCAAACCGGCGCCTGGCGGTGACGTCGCTGCGGTCAGCAGATTCGCGGCAGCTGCTCCCCGAGTTCGCGGTCGATCACGCGGGCCGTGCCGAACGCGGTTCGCCCCACCACCATCCCGGGATGCCCGTCGACGACCCGCCCGATGCGGGCGGCGCGGGCGCCGTCGGGCCGCGCCCGCATCACGGCGAGCAGGGCGTCGGCGTGCGTGGGGTCGACGAACGCGATGAGCTTGCCCTCGTTGGCGACCTGCAGCGGGTCGAGGCCCAGGAACGAGCACGCCGACGCGACCGCGTCGGGTACCGGGATCGCGGCGTCCTCGACGTCGATGCCGACGCCCGCGGTCGTGGCGATCTCGACGAGTGACGCCGCCACGCCACCGCGCGTCGGGTCGCGCAGCGCGCGCACCGCCGGTGCCGCGACGGCCAGCATGGCGGCCACCAGGTGATGCAGCGGTGCGGTGTCGGACACGACGGGGGTGCCGAAGTCGATGCCCTCGCGCACGCTGGTGATGGCGACGCCGTGTTCGCCGACGTTGCCGGAGATCAGCACCGCGTCGCCGGGACGCACCCGCTCGGGGCCGATGTCCACGCCCGCGGGGACGACGCCCACGCCCGCGGTGGTGACGAACAGCCGGTCGGCACCGCCGCGCTGCACCACCTTCGTGTCGCCGGCGACGATGCGCACTCCGGCGGCGGCGGCAGCGGCGCCCATGGCCTGGGCGACGGCATCGAGCACGTCGAGTTCGAGGCCCTCCTCGAGGATGAACCCTGCCGTGAGCGCCACCGGTACGGCGCCGCTGCACGCCAGGTCGTTGATGGTGCCGTTGACCGCGAGGTCCCCGATCGTGCCGCCGGGGAAGAACAGCGGCTGGACCACGTAGGAGTCGGTGGTGACCGCGATGCGACCGCCGGGAACCGGCAGGACGGCCGAGTCGCGCGCCGAACTGCAGCCGAATGCGGGGACGAAGAGGTTGTCGATCAGTTCCGCCGAGAGCACGCCGCCACCGCCGTGGCCCAGCACGATGCGCGCGGTGTCGCGCAGCGGTGCCGGGCACACCCACGCGGTGGGGTCGGGGGCGGCGGGATCGAGGACGGGTTCGACGGCGGCGGGGTCGTCACCCATGGGCGGGCGCTCCCAGCCTGCGGAACTGGTAGTACGCGGCGCACGCGCCCTCGGTCGACACCATGGTGGCGCCCAGCGGCGTGCGCGGCGTGCAGGCGGTGCCGAACGCGGCGCACTCGTGCGGTTTCAGCAGACCCTGCAGCACCTCACCGGACCGGCACCGCGTGGACTCCTGCACCCGCAGCCGGTCGACGCCGAAGGTGACCTCCGCGTCGAAGCGGGCGTATCGCGGGGCCAGTGCCCAGCCGGAGTCGGGGATCGTCCCGATGCCGCGCCACTGCCGATCGGTCACCGTGAACACCTCGCGCAGCGTCTGCCGTGCGACGACGTTGCCCTCCGCGTTCACCGCCCGCGGGTAGGCGTTGCGCAGCGCTGCCTCGCCGGCTTCCAGCAGCCCGACGAGTTGGCGGACGCCTTCGAGGAGGTCGAGCGGTTCGAACCCGGTCACCACGATCGGGACGCCGAATTGGTCGACCAGCCGCCGGTATTGGCCGGTGCCCATCACCGAGCAGACGTGTCCTGCGGCCAGGAATCCTCGTACCCGGTTGCCCGGTGCCCGCCGGATGGCGGTCATGGCGGGCGGTACCAGCACGTGCGACGCCAGTAGGGAGAAGTTGGTGAGCCCGAGTCGCTGCGCATGCAGCACCGCCATGGCATTGGCGGGCGCGGTGGTCTCGAACCCGACGCCGAAGAACACCACCGACCGGTCGGGGTTGTCGGCCGCGACCCGGGTGGCGTCCAGGGGCGAGTAGACGATGCGCACGTCACCGCCGCGGGCCCGCACGCCGTACAGGTCGGTGCTGCTGCCGGGGACGCGCAGCATGTCCCCGAACGAGCAGAAGACGACGTCGTCGCGTGCCGCGATCTGCAGCGCCCGGTCGATCATCTCCAACGGTGTCACGCAGACCGGGCAGCCGGGGCCGTGGATGAATTCGACGACGTCGGCCAGCAGTTGGTCGATGCCGTTGCGGATGATCGAATGTGTCTGTCCCCCACAGACTTCCATGATCGTCCAACGCCGCGTCGCGGTGCGCCTGATCTCCTCGACGAGGGCGCGGGCGGCCGTCGGTTCGCGGAACTCGTCGAGGTATCTCATGGCGTCGGCACCCCGCCCTGGTCCGCGTCCCCGAGTTCGGCCTCGAGCATGCCGAGGTCGGCGAACATCCGCAGCGTCTCGTGGGCCGACGTCTCGTCGAGCCGGGTGATCGCGAAACCCGCGTGCACGATCGTCCACTCCCCCACCCGGACGTCGGGAAGGTAGGCGAGGCAGACCGTCTTCGTGGTGCCGCCGAAGTCGACGGTGCACATCCGCGTGCCCACGTCGTCCCACGTCTGCGTCACCCTGCCGGGGATGCCGAGACACATCGGCGGCTCCCTTCGCCCTCGGCCGCCAGGCGAGCGGCGGCGATCACCGCCTGGCCCACCGCCAGGCCGCCGTCGTTGCACGGCAGGACGCGGTGGGTCAGCACGTCGAAACCGTTCTGCTGCAATCCGTTCCGCACACCGGCGGTCAGCAGTTCGTTGGCGAACACGCCACCGGTGAGACCGATGGTCGACATGCGCGTCGCACGCGCGGCGGCGGTCGCCGCCGTCACCGTCGCCTCGATCACGGCGTGGTGGAACGTGGCGGCGAGGTCGGCCACCGGCGTGCCTGACCGCAGTCCGTCGACGAGGCCGGACAGCAGCGGCCCGGGATGGAGTACACCTGCGCGCACCGGGAGGGTCGCGGTTGCCGGCGTGCCGGTGCGTGCCACGTGCTCGAGTTCGATCGCGGCCTGCCCCTCGTAGGTGACCTCCTGGCAGACGTCGAGGAGGCTGGCGACGGCGTCGAACAGCCTGCCCATGCTGGTGGTCGGCACGCAGCGCAGTCCACGCGGGATCTGCTGGGCCAGGACGCGCAACCCGTGGCGGCCCACCGCGGCGACGGGGGCGGGCGCGAGATCCCACGCGATGCCGGTCCGGTAGAGCAGGTCGAGCGCGATCCGGGCAGGCCGCCGCGTCGCATGGTCACCGCCGGGCAGCGCGAACGGGGCGAGGTGACCCACCCGGATGCACCGGTCGGTGTCGGGCACGGCCAACAGCTCACCGCCCCAGATGGTCGCGTCGGCGCCGTATCCCGCGCCGTCGTAGGCGACGGCCAGCAGCGGCGTGCCGATCCGGCCGTGGTCGGCGAGCAACGTCACGGCATGGGCGTGGTGGTGCTGCACGGGCACCGACCGCAGCCCGCGACGCCGGGCCCAGGCGGTGGTCGCGTAGCCGGGGTGGGCGTCGCACGCGATCACCTCGGCGCGACGGTCGGTCAGGTGCGCCAGGTGTTCCAGCGCGTGGTCGAAGGCGGCCTGGGTCCGCGGATCGGCCATGTCGCCGAGGTGGGCCGACAGGTGGGCGTGGCCGTCGGAGCTCAACAGGGCGAGCGTCGTTTTGACGTCGCCGCCGGTCGCGAGGATCACGGGCCCGTCGGCACGGGGCACCGCGACGGGCAGCGGCGCGTAGCCGCGTGAGCGTCGCACCGGCCGGATGCCGGCCGGGGTGACGCTGCACACCGAGTCCTCGCACGGCACGTGGATGGGGCGGTCGTGGCTCAGCACGCCGTCGACGACGTCGTCGATCCACGACAGGTCGTCGTCGCGGTGGACGATGGGCGACCCCCCGGCGTTGGCCGACGTGAGCACCAGCGGCATTCGGCCCAGCCGGTCGAACAGCAGGTGGTGCACCGGCGAGTAGGCCAGCAGCACGCCCAGGTCGAGCAGCCGCGGCGCGACGCCGGCGGCCACCCCCCGCCCGGTCCGTGGCGCCAGCACGATCGGCGCGGCGGGCGAGGTCAGTGCCGCCGCCGCGGCGTCGGTCACCTCGACCACGGCTCGCGCGGCGTCGAGGTCGGCGACCATCACGGCAAAGGGCTTGGCGGGCCGGCCTTTTCGCCGACGGAGCCGGTCGACCGCGACGGCGTCGTCGGCGCGGCAGGCCAGGTGGTAACCGCCGATGCCCTTCACGGCCACCACGCCTCCGGCTCGTAGGGCACCGACGGCGCACGCCATGGGGTCGCGGGTGTCCCCCGGCCCGCGCCAGCTCAGCCGGGGGCCGCAGTCGGGGCACGCGATGGTCTGGGCGTGCCAGCGCCGGTTCGTGGGATCGGTGTACTCGGCGGTGCACGCCGCGCACATCGGGAAGCCGGCCATGGTGGTCCCGGGCCGGTCGTAGGGCAGCGCCGTGATCACGGTGAAGCGCGGTCCGCAGTTGGTGCACGTGATGAACGGGTGCCCGAACCGGCGGTCGGCGGGGTCGCGGAGCTCGCGCAGGCAGTCCGCGCAGGTCGCCACGTCCGGGGGGACGAGGGTGCGCGCCGTCGTCACCGACCGGCTCTCGCCGATGCGGAAGCCGCCGACATCGCCGGGTATCGGTTCCACGACGGCGATCTGGACGTCGTCGACGCGGGCCAACGGCGGTCCGTCGTCGCGGATCGCGGCGACGGCGGCGGCCACCGCCGCCTCGGCGCCCTGCATCTCACACCGGACGGCGCCGGCGTCGTTGTACACGAAGCCGGTCACGCCGTGGCGGGCCGCGATGCGCGCGACGGTGGGCCGGAAGCCGACGCCCTGGACGACCCCGGTGATGTCGAGCCGGATCCGCACCGCCTCGACGGCGTCTCGATCGCCCGTCATGGACCCCCCGAGCAGCAACGGCCCACCGTGTCCTCGGAGCTGCCGGCACGGTCGGGTGGGATCAGGGTAGTGCGGTCGTCGCGCCGCGACAACGACTGTTGCACAGGGAAATTCCGGTCGGTCCCGCCGTGCGATCCCGATACCCGCGCCGCGCCCGTGCGGCAGCATGGATGCGTGCACGAGCTGTCGTTGTGCCGGGCGATCGCGAGGGCGGTGCGGCCCCACGCGGCCGGGCGTCGCGTCGAGGTGGTGCGCGTCCGGGTGGGGGCACTGCGCCAGGTGGTCCCGGAATCCCTGCAGTTCTGCTGGTCGGTCGTCCGCGAGTACGAGGGTCTCCCCGACGCGGCACTCGAGACGGAGCTGGTGCCGGCCGAGGTGCGCTGCGCCGCGTGCGGGCGCCGCGGCGAGATCGCGTCCCGGTGGGCGGTGCGCTGCCCGCACTGCGCCGGCGCCGACGTCGAGGTGCTGCGCGGCGACGAGTTCCTGGTGACGACACTGGATCTCGCCTGATGGGCACCGTCCACCGCCACGACGACGGACACGACGGCGGGCACGACGGCGGGCACGGTTTCGACGGTTACGCGACGGGCTCCGTCCGGCTCGAGATCCTGCAGTCGGTCTTCGCCGAGAACGACGCGCGGGCGAGCGCCAACCGGGCGGCGTTCGCCGCGCACGGGGTACGCGCACTGAACCTGATGGGATCACCGGGGTCGGGCAAGACCGCGGTCTTGGCGGCCACCCTCGACGCGCTCGCCGGCGAGCGGGCCATCGGCATCGTCGAAGGGGACATCGCCACGGACCTGGATGCGGCCGCGCTGTCCGGTCGTGGCGCCGCGGTCTCGCTGATCAACACCGGCGACGGGTTCGGCGGCGAATGCCACCTGGACGCGCCGATGGTCGCTCGCGCGCTGCGGGGCCTGCGGCTGTCGACGCTCGATCTGGTGATCGTGGAGAACGTGGGAAACCTGGTGTGCCCGGCCGAGTTCGACGTCGGCGAGCACGCCAAGGCCATGGTGTACTCGGTGACCGAGGGCGAGGACAAGCCGTTCAAGTACCCGGTGATGTTCCGCGCCGTCGACCTGGTGTTGCTCAACAAGGTCGACCTGGCGCCGCATCTCGACGCCGACGTCGACCGCTACGTCGCCCACGTGCGCGCGGTGAACCCCACCGCGACCATCCTGCCGGTGAGCGCGCGCACCGGTGCGGGCATGGCCGCCTGGTTCGCCTGGCTGCGTGACTTCTGCCCCGCCGGTTGGGGCGCGGGGAATCGCTAGCCGCCCGCGGGGAACCCAGCGGGCCCGGGCTGGGGCCGCCGCAGCGGCGCCACGAACCGCGCCTCGATGACGTCGACGACCCGCTCCATCGCCGCCCGCACCGGCGCGGACAGCTCGGCGCCGAGGTCGACACCGGCGATCTCGACGAGGAAGACGATGACGTCGGTCGGACAGTCGTCACCGAGCGCCCAGCGCGCGAACGCCAGGGCGTGGTCCCACCGCATCGAGTGTGAGTGCAGGCCCCGCAGCGGCGTGCGCTCGGCGAGTTCGGCACCGGTCATCTCGACGACGGTGCCGGGCGCGGCGCCCGTCGCCGCGGCGTCGACGATCACGACGCGACCGGCCCCCTCGAGGTGGAACGCGACGTCCATCCCCGCGGTCGCACCGTCGACCAATCGCACGCCCTCGGGTACGTCTGTTTCCGAGAGGTGCCGCACCACGAGCGATCCCACGCCGTCGTCGCCGCGCAGCACGTTGCCGTACCCGACGATCAGCACCTCGGGGTGCGCGGCGCCCGCCTCACCGGTCACGGGTCGGTCCGGGCGGTCGGCGTCGGACGTGTCGGGCCCGCGCCGACGACGAGGGCGGCCGCCCCCACCAGGCCCGCGTCGCCACCGAGTGCGGCAGGGACCACGCGCAGGTCGTGCAGGAACGTCAGTCCGGCGTGGCGGCGCAGCGCCTCCCGGACGGGACCGAACAGCAACTCGCCGGCCTGGGCCACGCCCCCGCCGACGACCACGAGGTCCAGGTCGCACGTCGCAGCGACCCCCGCGATCATGGAGGCCACCGCGGCGGCGCCCCGGTGGTAGGCGCGGACGGCGACGGCGACGCCGCGGCGGGCGTCGTTGGCCAGGACCTTGGCGTCGGCGTCCGGTGGCGCCGACCAGCCGTGCTCGCGCGCCCAGCGCACCAGGTGCGGCCCTGCGGCGACGGTCTCGACGCAGCCGCGGCCACCGCAGGTGCACGGGTGGCCGTCGGGTTCGACGACGACGTGGCCGACGTGCCCGGCGTTGCCGGTGCGCCCGTGGAACGGCGCGCCGTCGAGTACGAGGCCGCCGCCGATGCCGGTGGACACGACCATGCCGAGCAGGAAGTCGGCGCCGCGGCCGGCGCCCCGCCAGTGTTCCCCCAGCGCCATGCAGAGCCCGTCACCGCCGAGCCGGACGGGGCGGTCGACGATGCCGCCGACCCGTTCCACGAGGGGAAAACGCTGCCACTGGGGGATGTTGATGGGGCTGACGGTGCCCGAGGGGAGGTCGATGGGTCCCGCCGAGGAGATGCCGGTCCCCGTCACGGCCGCGCCTGTGTGGCTCAGGGCGTCGCGGAGCAGGGCGTCGGCGACCGTCCACACGGCCTCGGCGGTGCCCGTAGGCGTGGGCCGCTGGTCGCGGTGGACCAGCGTGCCGTCGTCGGCGACCAGGCCGACGGCGATCTTGGTCCCGCCGACGTCGAGGGCGAGCGTCAGGGTCATCGGGCGTGTCCACCTCCGTGGGAGTGCGAGACCACGAGCGTCGCACACCGTCGCCGCGACGGTTGGCTGCCGTTGGGCGACAATTCATTCGGCCGACAGTGTGCGCACCCCCGCGCCCGCGTGCCGGACGCCGCGAAATCTGTCACAGTGGAATCACCGTGAACACCGCCCACGCCGCATCTCGCCCCGCGCCCAAGCGCCGCGACGCCCTGTCGCTGGGCTTCGAGGCGCACCGTGGTCTGTTGCTGCTGCGCCTGCGATGGCACGACGCCGCGGCGAACCGCCGCAAGTCGCGGCGCTGACGTCAGCCCGCCGCACGGCGCAGCCGGTCTGCGACGGCCGCGACGGCGGCGATCACCTCGGGCGGTTCCAGGACCTCGAAGTCGACGCCGGGCATGGCGAGCCACGGCACCATGCGTTCGGGGTCGCCGGCGCCCGCGGTGACGATGCACGCGTCGGGTCCGTCGGGATGCACCTCGACGGAGGCGGCGCTGAACACCCGCTCGATGGCCTCGGCGCTGGCGTGGTAGCGCACGCGGGCCACGTGCGGGTAGGGCGACGAGGTGATGGACCGGCGCACGTAGGCCGCGGCGTCGGGGGCCTCGCGGGGCGCGAAGGTGGTGCCCACCGCGGTCACGTCCGACATCCGGTCCAGGCGCAGGCTGCGCCAGTCGGCGCGGTCGCGGTCGTAGGCCAGCAGGTACCACCGCCGTCCGGTCGTCACCAGCTGGTGCGGTTCGAGGCGGCGGGTGGTGCGGTTGCCGCGCATGTCGACGTAACCGCACGTGACGTGTTCGCGGTCGCGACCGGCGCGCGCCAGCGTCATCAACACGTCGGGTTCGACGAGTTCACCGGGTGTTCCCGAGGTCAGGGTGACGGTGGCGTCGTGTAGCGCCGAGACCTGGGATCGCAGCCGTGCCGGCAGCACCTGGTCGAGCTTGGACAGGGCGCGCACGGCCGATTCGGCGATGCCCGCGACGCTGCCGCCCGCGGCGACGCGCAGGCACACGGCCATGGCGACGGCCTCGTCGGGGTCGAGCAGCAGGGGCGGCAGCGCGGCCCCGGCGCCCAGTTGGTAGCCGCCGCCGTGGCCTCTGCTCGCCAGCACGGGGTAGCCGAGGTCGCGGAGGCGGTCGACGTCGCGGCGGACGCAGCGGCCGGTGACGCCGAGGCGTTCGGCGAGTTCCTCTCCCGACCAGACGCGGCGGGACTGCAGCAGCCCGAGCAACTGCAGGACGCGGGCGGTGGTCTCGGCCATGCGTCCAGTGTCGCGCATTCTTAGGACCGAAACAGTCCTAAACCGGTGCGAGGCTGACGACATGCGAAACGACACGGCACTGCGATTGGCGGATCAACTCGAGTTCCACTGGCACGGTCAGCTGCGACCGCGGTTGGAGGGGCTGACCGACGCCGAGTACTTCTGGGAACCCGTCCCGGGGTGCTGGACGGTGCACCCGCCCACCGGGGCCGCGGGCACGGCGACCGTCGACTTCACGCACCCGACTCCTGATCCGGCGCCGCTGACCACCATCGCGTGGCGGTTGGCGCACGTCATCGTGGGCGTGCTGGCGGTGCGTGCGCACTCGCACTTCGGCGGACCGCCTGCGGACTACGCATCGTGGCCCTACGCCGCCGACGCCACGACCGCGCTGCGCCAGCTCGACGACGCCTACCGGTCGTGGTGCGACGGCGTGCGCACCCTCGACGACGCCGCGCTGTGGCGTCCCGTCGGCCCCGCGGAGGGACCGTGGGCCGAGCACCCGATGGCCGACCTGGTGCTGCACGTCAACCGCGAGGTGATCCACCACGGCGCCGAGATCGCGCTGCTGCGCGACCTGTACCTGCACACGCGCCCCGATTCCCACCCCACCAGCCACCCCGATTCCCACCCCACCACCCACCCCGATTCCCACCCCACCACCCACGAGGAGCACTGACATGCCCGCCATGCCCCCACCCGTCGCCGACGAGCGCGCCGGCCTCAAGGCCTACCTCGCCGCCCAGCAGTACGCGTTCCACGCCATCGTCTTCGGGCTCACCGACGAGCAGGCGCGCGCGACGCCGTCGGTCAGCGCGCTGTCGCTCGGCGGACTGATCAAGCACGTGACGGTCTGCCAGCGCGGCTGGATGCAGCGCGTGGCCGCCGCTCCCGAACTCACCGCGAGCGACCGGCGCCCCATGGCCGAGCAGAGCGCCGACTACGGCGACGAGTTCGTCCTGCGCGACGACGAGACGCTCGCCGACGTGCTCGCCGCATTCGACGCCCAGAACGCCGAGACCATGCGCCTCATCGACGAGGCCGATCTCGGGGCGCCGGTGCCGGTGCCTCCCGGCGTCCCGTGGTTCCCGAAGGACGTGTCGGCGTGGTCGGTGCGCTGGGTGATCCTGCACCTGATCGAGGAACTGGCGCGGCACGCGGGCCAGGGCGACGTGATCCGCGAGAGCATCGACGGCGCCACGCTCTACGAGTTGCTCGCCGGCCTCGAGGACTGGGAACCCACCCCGTGGTTGACGCCGTGGGGCAAGCAGCCCGTCTAGTCGCGGTCCCCCGCGATCCGGTGCATGGCGCGGTCGACGACCACCTCCAGGTCGTCGCCGAGCCGTCCGGACAGCCACTGGCGGACCAGCTCGGTCATGGCGCCCGTGTACATGGCCGCGCCGACGCGGGTGGCCACGGGGTCGGCGTCGGGATGCCGCCGCTCGTCCTCGTCGACGACCAGTTGGAACAGCACCTCCTGGGTGGCGTGCCTGCGGTCGGCCAGGATGGGGTTGCCGGGTGCGCCGGTGAACAGCAGCCGCCCTCGGCGCGGGTCGGCCGAGCTGTACCCGAGCACCGCCGCCATGCCGGCCCGGGTCTTGGCGCGCCGGCTGCCGTCGGTGGCGGCGACGGCAGCCGCCACGGCCTCGCCGAGCCCGACGACGGTGCGGTCGTAGGCCGCGCCGAGCAGTTCGTCGACGTCGCGAAAGCTCTCGTAGAAGTACCGCGTGTTCAACCCGCAGGCGCGGCACACCGAGCGTACCGAGACCGTGCCCTCGCCGCCCTCGCCGAAGAGGGTGAACGCGGCGTCGACCAGCAACGCGCGCCGTTCCGTGCGGCGATCGCACAGCGGCACGCCCGCCCACCTCGTCGGCGTCGTCATGGGCTCAGCGTACGGGCTCGCGCAAATTCTGGATACGGCCGTGTCCAGATTGGGGTAGCGTGGCGGTCACCGTCGCCGACACGAGGGGTCCGCCATGTTCCCAGCCGTCTGGAAGTTGCCGCTGCAGTTCGTCGGGCAGCCCGTCCAGCGCGTCTTCGACGAGAACGTGCGCCAGCACTACTTCCGTGGCATGCAGTTCGCCGAACCCGAAGGCGATCCGGGGTGGTTCGGACCGGGCAGCGCCGTGTGGCACGTGCACTCCCACCTGCCCGCGCTGATCTTCGGGCTGCAGTGCGCGGCGTACCTGGAGCGCCTCGACCCGTCGATCTACTGGATGGGCGTGCACCACTCCCGGCTCGTCCAGCGCTCCGAGGAATCTGCGCCAGACCCTGCGATGCCGCCGCGGATCGACCCGGAGGGCCTGCTGGTGCGCCTCGGACACTCGATCGCGTTCTTCATCGGCACCGCCTACGGCTCGACGGCCACCGCCGAGCGGCTCGCCACCACCGTGCGCGCCATGCACCACACGATCAAGGGCGTCCGCCCCGACGGCGCGGTCTACGACGCCGAGGATCCGGCGTGGTTGCGCTGGAACTACGCCACGGTCGTGTGGGGGCTGGCGACGGCGCACGAGATGTATCACCCGAATCCGTTGCGCGGCAAGAAACTCGACCGCTACTACGGCGAGTTCGTGCGCGTCGGCCATGCGCTGGGCGGCACCGACCTGCCCCACACCAAGGCCGAGACGCACGACTGCCTCAAGTCCTACCTGCCCAAGCTGGCGCTGACGCACGGCGCCGCGATGGCCACCGGCAGCCATCTCCCGCTGCCGCAGAACGCCGTCGACTGGGCCATCCGCGACACGCTGCCCACGTGGGCCATGCAACTGGTGGGCCACCGCAGCCCCAACGTCGTGGAACGCACGACGCGGCGCGCGGCGGTGTGGACCACCATCAACGGGCTGCGGCTGGCCGCGGGCCCGGTGCCCGAGTTCGAGCAGGCGCAGGCCCGGGTCGCGGGAGGGGTCGACCCGGACCTGGCGCCGCACACCGTGCCCGGGGCGCTGACCGGCGCGGATCGCGCGGCAGCCGGGGTCCCGTTCGCGTGAGGCGACCGCCCGCGAGTTTTGGCCCCGACCGACGTTTTGAGACACTGCACACATGAGTACTACGCGGAAGCCGCAGCACCGCGCGGTCAATCGGCTCGAGCGCGTGCCCCTGCCCATCGAGGCTGCCAGGGTCGGAGCCACCGGATGGCAACTCACCAGGACCGGCGCGCGCGTCGTCGCCTCCCTCACCGGACGCGGTTCGCTGCAACAGAAGGTCGTCAAGCAGATCCCCCAGGCGTTCTCCGACCTGGGCCCCACGTACGTCAAGCTGGGCCAGATCATCGCCTCCAGTCCGGGAGCCTTCGGCGAACCGTTGAGCCGCGAGTTCCGCGGCCTGCTGGACCGGGTGCCCCCGGCCAAGCGCGACGACGTCCACGCGCTGCTGCGCGCCGAACTCGGCGACGATCCGGCCAATCTGTTCAAATACTTCGACGAGGAACCGTTCGCGTCGGCCTCCATCGCGCAGGTGCACTACGCCACGCTGCACACCGGCGAGGAGGTCGTGGTCAAGATCCAGCGCCCCGGCATCCGCCGCCGCGTGGCCGCCGACCTGCAGATCCTCAAGCGCGGCGCGCGCCTGGTGGAGTACGCCAAGCTGGGCCAGCGGCTGTCCGCCCGGGACGTCGTGGCCGACTTCGCCGACAACCTGGCAGAAGAACTGGACTTCCGCCTCGAAGCGCAGTCGATGGACGCGTGGGTGGCGCACATGCACGCCTCCCCGCTCGGGGAGAACATCCGGGTCGCGCAGGTCTTCTGGGACCTGACCAGCGAGCGCGTGCTGACCATGGAGCGCATCCAGGGCACCCGCATCGACGACGTGGCCACCATCCGCAGGAAGGGCTTCGACGGTGAGGCGCTGGTGAAGGCGCTGCTGTTCAGCGTCTTCGAGGGCGGCCTGCGCCACGGGCTGTTCCACGGCGACCTGCACGCCGGCAACCTCTACGTCGACGACGACGGCAAGATCGTGTTCTTCGACTTCGGCATCATGGGCCGCATCGATCCGCGGACCCGTTGGCTGCTGCGCGAACTGGTCTACGCGCTGCTGGTCAAGAAGGACCACGCCGCCGCGGGCAAGATCGTCGTGCTCATGGGGGCGGTGGGCACCGTCAAGCCCGAGGCGCAGGCGGCCAAGGACCTCGAGAAGTTCGCCACACCGCTGACCATGAAGTCGCTCGGCGACCTCAGTTACGCCGAGATCGGCAAGCAACTCTCGGCACTGGCCGACGCCTACGACGTGAAGCTGCCGCGCGAACTGGTGCTGATCGGCAAGCAGTTCCTCTACGTCGAGCGCTACATGAAGCTGCTGGCACCCTCGTGGCAGATGATGAGCGATCCGCAGCTCACCGGCTACTTCGCCAACTTCATGGTCGAGGTGTCGCGCGAACACGATCAAGGCGATCTCGACCAGGCCGCCGAGCAGGCGACCTAGGTCCCGACCCGAGGTGCCGCCCCCCACCGACGTCGTCGCCGAGCTGCGCCGCGCCGGGCTCACCGACGTCGACGACACCACGTTGACGCGTGCGCTCTACAGCACCGACGCGTCGCTGTACCGGGTGGTGCCGCAGGTCGTGGTGCGACCCCGGCACGCCGACGAGGTCATCGCCACCGTGGCGGTGGCCCGCGCGGCCGGGGTGCCGGTGACCATGCGGGGCGCGGGCACGTCGATCGCCGGCAATGCCGTCGGCACCGGCATCGTGGTCGACGTGGCGCGTCACCTGCACCGGATCGGCCACGTCGACGTCGAGGCGCGCACCGCCACCGTCGATCCCGGCGTCGTGCACGCCGCGCTGCAACGCCGGCTGGCGGGCACCGGGTTGCGGTACGGGCCCGACCCGTCGTCGCACAGTCGGTGCACCGTCGGCGGCATGATCGGCAACAACGCGTGCGGCAGCCGGGCGCTGGGTTACGGCCGCGCGGCGGACAACGTCGCCGGGCTCGACGTCGTCCTCGGTACGGGCGAGCGCCTTCGACTCACCTCTGCCACGGGGCCTTTCGTCGGATCGCCGACGCTGGACCGCGTCCGCGGACTCGTCGACGCGCGGCTGGCGACCATCCGCACGGAGTTCGGCCGCTTCGGCAGGCAGGTGTCCGGGTACTCCGCCGAGCACCTGCTGCCCGAGCGCGGTTTCGACGTGGCGCGGTTCCTGGCGGGCTCGGAGGGCACGCTCGCGGTGTCCCTGGGCGCCACGGTGCACGTGGTCGACGAGCCGGCTCACCGCCACTGCGTCGTCCTGGGGTATCCCTCGATCGCCGACGCCGCCGACGCCGTGCCGGCACTGTTGCCGCTGGGGCCGGTGGCCTGCGAGGGCCTCGGGGGGCGCATCGTCGACGTCTACCGGGCGGCGCACGGCGCGGCCGCGGTGCCGGAATACCCTGCGGGGCAGGACTTCCTGTACGTCGAGTTCGCCGGGAACGAGCCCGGTGAACTGCGGGCCGTGGCCGACCGCGCGGTCGCGACGGCCCATGCCGTCGGCCACCGGCACGTCGTCGATGCGCACGAGCAGGCGCTGCTGTGGCGCATCCGCGAGGAGGGGGCCGGGCTCGCCTCGCGCGTGTGGGACCGGCCCGCGCTGGCGGGCTGGGAGGACGCGGCGGTACCTCCAGACCGGTTGGGCGACTACCTGCGCGACTTCGGCCTGCTGCTGGAAGACCATGGCGTGCACGGAGTTCCGTACGGCCACTTCGGCGACGGCTGCGTGCACGTCCGCATCGACTTCCCGCTCGACGAGGCGGGTGGGCGCACCGTGTTCCGCCGCTTCCTCACCGACGCCGCGAAGCTGGTCGCCGGCTACGGCGGATCGATGTCCGGGGAGCACGGCGACGGCCGCGCCCGCTCGGAACTGTTGGGCCACATGTACTCCCCCGCTGCGCTGACGCTGTTCGGCGAACTCAAGGCCGCCTTCGATCCCGACGGCGTCCTCAACCCCGGGGTCCTGGTCGACCCGGTGGCCGTCGACGCGGACCTGCGCGGGACGGGTCGCGGCGCGGTGCGGGCCCCGCTGGGGCTGCGGCTGCTGGCCGACCACGGCGATCTGGGCGCGGCCGTGCACCGCTGTACCGGCGTCGGCAAGTGCGTCGGCACCCCCGGTGCCACCGGGGTGATGTGCCCGTCGTACCTCGCGACGCGTGAGGAGAAGGATTCCACGCGCGGGCGGGCCCGCGTGCTACAGGAGATGGTGGACGGCCGGTTGGTCGGCGGCGGCTTCGCGGCACCGGAGGTGCACGCCGCCCTCGATCTGTGCCTGTCCTGCAAGGGTTGCGCCAGCGACTGCCCCACGGGCGTGGACATGGCGACCTACAAGTCGGAGGTGCTGTACCAGACCTACCGGGGGCGGCGGCGTCCCCGCAGCCATTACGTGTTGGGCCGACTGCCCGCCCTCGCCCGCCTGACCGCACCGGTGGCCCGGATGGCCAACGCGGGACTACGCCTGCCCGGCGTGGTGCACCTGGCGCGTTGGGCAGCGGGGGTCGACCAGCGGCGCATCCTGCCGGCGTTCGCCACCCGCAGGTTCGGGGCGACGATGCCCGCACCGCCCGCCGAGGACCCCACGGTGGTGCTGTGGGCCGACACGTTCACCGAGTACTTCGCCACCGGGGCCGGGCGCGCGGCGGTGGCCCTGCTGGAGGACGCCGGGCACCGCGTGCGGACGCTGGCCCGCCCACGGTGCTGCGGCCTGACGTGGATCACCACGGGCCAGCTCGACACGGCGCGCACGAAGGTGTCCGAGCTGATCGACCAGCTGCACCCGTACTGCGCCGCCGGCATCCCCGTCGTCGCGCTGGAACCCTCGTGCGCGGCCGTGCTGCGCCACGACGCCGTCGACCTGGTGGCCGGCCCGCGGGCGGCCGAGGTGGCCGGCAACGTCGTCACGCTGGCGGAACTGTTGGGCCGCACCGACTCCTGGACGCCACCGGATCTGTCGGGCCTGCGCGTCGTCGTGCAGCCGCACTGCCATCACGCGTCGATGCTGGGGTTCGACGCCGACCTGGCGCTGCTCGCCCGTACCGGCGCCGAGGTCACGCGCCTGTCCGGGTGCTGTGGCCTGGCGGGCAACTTCGGGGTCGAGAAGGGCCACTACGAGGTGTCGGTGGCCGTGGCGGAGCAGCAGCTGCTGCCCGCCGTGCGCGCGGCGCCCGCGGGGACCGTCTTCCTGGCCGACGGTTTCAGCTGCCGCACCCAGCTCGCCGACCTCGCCGGGGTCACCGCGATGCACCTGGCCGAGCTGCTGGCGGGGCGCGCGGTTTGCATGGCCGAGCGCTGAGGGGTCACCATTCCAGCGGTCACCGTTCCCCGGTCACCGTTCCCCGATCACCGTTGCCCCGTCACCACCGAATCCCCGCCACGCACCAGGAGGCCCCGTGGACATCCGTTCCGGCACCGCCCGATCGGGCGATCTCGACATCTACTTCGAGGACATGGGCCATCGGGCCCATCCCGCGGTGGTGCTCATCATGGGCCTGGGCGCGCAGTCGATCCTGTGGCGCGACGGCTTCTGCGAGCTGCTCGTCGACGCCGGCTACCGCGTCGTGCGCTTCGACAACCGCGACGTCGGGCTGTCGAGCAAGGTGGAGGGCCGCCACACCGGCGCGCCGCTGCTCCCGCGCATGGTGCGGTCCTACCTCGGCAAGCCCAGCGACGCGGTGTACACCCTGGAGCACATGGCCGACGACGTCACGGCCGTGCTGGACCACCTGGAGATCGAGCGGGCCCACGTCGTGGGCGCGTCGATGGGCGGGATGATCGCCCAGGTGTTCGCCGCGCGCTACCAGCACCGCATCAAGACCCTCGGCATCATCTTCTCCAGCAACAACCAGCCGCTGCTGCCGCCGCCGGGGTTCAAGCAGCTGCAGGCGGTCACCACCAAGCCGCGGGACGCGTCGCGTGAGGGCATCCTGGCCAACACCGTGCGCGTCGGCAAGGTCATCGGCAGCCCCGCCTTCCAGGTGCCCGAGGAGCAGGCCATGGCCGAGGCCGTCGAGTCCTACGAACGCTCCTACTATCCCGCGGGCGTGGCCAGGCACTTCGGGGCCATCCTCGGCAGCGGCAGCCTGCTGGCCTACGACAAGCAGATCACCGCCCCCACGGTGGTCATCCACGGCAAGGCCGACAAGCTGATGCGGCCGTCGGGCGGCCGCGCCATCGCCAAGGCCATCCGACGGGCCCGGTTCGTGACCTATGACGGCATGGGACACGACCTGCCCGAGCCGCTGTGGGGCGACATCGTCGGTCAACTCACCACGACGTTCGCCGAGGTGCCCTGACGCCCGAATGGGGTTTTGGCGGAACCGACGCGTAAAGTCATTCGACGAGCGCACCGGGGTGCGCGGCTGTTCACCAGCGCAGCAGCCCCACCCGCGAGCCATTCACCTGCCCACCCGCACGCCCAGGAAGGCGCGATCATGGCGAAGGCCGAATCCAAGACCGCGAAGTCGGCACTCAAGCCCCACTTCGACGACGTCCAAGCACACTACGACCTGTCGGACGAGTTCTTCCGGCTGTTCCTCGATCCCAGCCAGATGTACAGCTGCGCCTACTTCGAGCGCGACGACATGACGCTGGAGGAGGCGCAGCGCGCGAAGGTCGACCTGGCGCTGGGCAAGCTGGGCTTGGAGCCGGGCATGACGCTGCTCGACGTAGGTTGCGGCTGGGGTTACACCATGATGCGCGCGATCGAGAAGTACGACGTCAACGTCATCGGGCTGACGCTGTCGGAGAACCAGAAGGCGCACGTCGAGAAGATCTTCGCCGAGTCGCCGAGCCCTCGGACCAAGGAGATCCGCCTCGAGGGGTGGGAGCAGTTCGACCAGCCCGTCGACCGCATCGTGTCGATCGGCGCGTTCGAGCACTTCGGCCGCGACCGCTGGGACGACTTCTTCACCACGGCCTACAAGGTGCTGCCCGACGACGGCGTGATGTTGCTGCACACCATCACGGCGCTGACCATCCCCCAGATGATCGAGAAGGGCATCCCGCTGACGTTCTCGGTGGCGCGGTTCATCAAGTTCATCCTCACCGAGATCTTCCCGGGCGGGTACCTGCCGACGATCGAGCTGGTGGGCGAGCACGCCGGCAAGGCCGGGTTCACCCTGACGCGCGAGCAGTCGCTGCAGCCGCACTACGCCAAGACGCTCGACCACTGGGCGGCGGCGCTGGAGGCTCACAAGGACGAGGCCATAGCGGTGCAGTCCGAAGAGGTCTACGACCGCTACATGCACTACCTCACCGGGTGCGCCGACGCCTTCCGCAAGGGCTACACCGACGTCAACCAGTTCACGCTGGTCAAGTAGCGCGTCATCGTGCCGACGCGTGGCGTTTCCGCCACGGCGTGCGTCCCGGTTAGGGTGTAGGCCTAGCTGCGCGCGTCGGCTCCCCGAGACCGCCGGGATCCGAGCGGGCACACTCACGGCTCGATGGTGCTGCGAGCGAGTTCAGGAAGGCCAAGCAGGAGAAACATGGCTGACAATTCCACCGGTACGAAGGACCTGACGCCTCATTTCGAGGACATCCAGGCCCATTACGACCTGTCCGACGACTTCTTCGGCGTCTTCCAGGATCCGACCCGCAAGTACAGCTGTGCGTACTTCACCGGTCCGCGGGTCACGCTGTCCGAGGCGCAGATCGCCAACGTCGATCAGCACCTGGAACGCTTGGACCTCAAGCCGGGCATGACGCTGCTGGAGGTGGGCTGCGGGTGGGGCCTGACCTTGCAGCGGGCCATGGAGAAGTACGACGTCAACGTCATCGGCCTGACGTTGAGCAAGAACCAGCAGGCCTACTGCAACCAGCTGCTCAGCAACGTCGACAGTGATCGCACGTTCGACGTGCGCCTCGAGGGCTGGGAGCAGTTCCACTCACCGGTGGACCGCATCGTCTCGATCGAGGCCTTCGAGCACTTCGGCTTCGAGCGCTACGACCACTTCTTCAACACCTGCTACGACATCCTGCCCGCCGGGGGTCGCATGACCATCCAGAGCAGCTGCGGCTATCACCCCGACGATCTGCAGGCGCGCGGCAAGAAGCTGACCTTCGAGCTGGCCCGTTTCGCCAAGTTCATCCACGAGGTCATCTTCCCCGGCGGCCGCATCCCGACCACGAAGATGATGGTCGATCACGGGATCAAGGCGGGCTTCACGGTGCCCGAGACGCTGTCGCTGCGCAATCACTACATCAAGACGCTCGGCATCTGGGCGGCCCGCCTGGAACACAACAAGGAGCAGGCCGTCGCCGCTGCCGGCGAAGAGAGCTACAACGACTACATGCGCTACCTCACCGGGTGCCAGTACTACTTCGTCGACGAGGCCCTCGACGTCAGCCTGGTCACCTACGTCAAGCCCGACGCCGCCTAGCGTCGCCCCTCGGGCCTCACGGCCCACGAAAACGCCCCCGGCACGGAGCCGGGGGCGTTTTCGTCGTCGTGAGGCCGCGGTCAGGCCGCCTTCTTGTCCGTTCCCGAGTCCGCGCCCTTGTCGGCGGTCTTGTCGGGCGTCTTCGCCGAATCGGTGTCGGCCTTCTTGGGTTCGGCCTTCTTGGGCTCGGCCTTGACGGGCTTGCTCGCCGTCTTGGTCTTGGCCTGGCCGGCATCACCGGCCGCGGCATCCTTCTTCGCCGCGGGGGTGCCGTCCGTGGCGTCGGTGTCCTTCGCCGTGCCGTTCGTGGCGTCGGTACCCGTCGCCGGAGAACCGGTGGTGCCCGTACCCGTGGTGTCCGTGGCCGTGGTGCCCGTGGCCGTGGTGCCCGTGGCCGTGGTGCCCGTGGCCGTGGTGTCCGAGGCCGTGGTGCCCGAGGCCGTGGTGCCCGTGGCCGTGGTGCCCGTGGCCGGCTCGGTGGACGTCGCCTCGGTCGCCTTCACCTCGGTCGCCGTCACCTCGGTCGTCTTCGCCTGGGACAGCTGGGCAGGCGTGGCCTCGCCGCCATCGACGGCCAGCGTCCGTGCCGCCGCGTTCGCGTCCTTGGCGGCCACGTCCACACCGGTCTGCGCCGCGAGCACCGACGTCTGGGGCGTCTGCGCGGGCGCCGGTGCCGGCACCAGAGACGGCGGCGTCGACGGCAGACCCAGGTCGCGCAGGAACGCCTGCACGCCTGCCCCGGTCGCGTTGAACAGCTTCACGGCCACCGCTCCCCAGTCCTGGAAGGGGTTGAACGGCAGCACCGACAGCGGCGTGGCCACCCCGGGGTTGCCCGAGTAGTCGTAGCCGAGTTCGGCCAGTTCCCGCCATACCGGGGCGACCAGGTCGACGACGGGCTTGACCAGGGGCAGCAGCGCGCTCGGCGTCGACTGCAGCACGAAATCCGCGATGGGCAGCGACGTCGCCGGGATCACGACGTACTTGTTGCCGTACTGATCCAGGCGGCAGTTCTGTCCGACGTTGCACGCCAGGGCGGCCGGCAGCGTGGTGTCGGTGTAGCCGTAGGGCAGCGTGCCGGTCGGACTGTTGCCGTTGGGGTCCAGATAGTCGCCGTGCACGGTGAACAGCGCCGCCACGGCGTTGATCATCGCGAACGCGTTGCCCCAGTAGCGCGGGGCGTCGGCGACGGGGTCGTAGTGGAACGCGTAGCTGGTGAAGTCGACCCCGGTCGCCGGGTTCACGGGCGGGCCCAGGGTGACGTTGAGGATCGGGATGTAGCGCAGGAAGCCCAGCCGCGACCAGAGTCCGCCGTCGGGGGTCTCGATGCCGCCGATCGTCACCACCTGGATGCGCGCCTTGTCCGCCGCGCTCAACCCGGCGATGTAGCTGCTCATCACGTTGGAGACCACGGCGCCGCCCTGCGAGTAGCCGAAGACGATCATCTGCTCGGTGGTGGTGGTGAGGTAGTTGCTCAGCTGCGTCTGCAGGGCGGTGGCGCCCTGGCCCACCGATTCGTCCCACTTGTCGCAGCCGTCGGGGCCGGATCGGCACCAGCCGGGGAACGGGATGGGCCAGAAGGACGCCGGATAGTTGATGCCGACGAGGTTCTGGTCGGGGCAGTTCGCCCCGGTGGGACCGCAGGCGGTCGTCGTCAGATACCGATCGCGCGCCTGTTCCAGATAGTCGTTGACGATGTTGGCGTTGGGGGTTCCCGTGCCGGGGACGATGAGCGCGACGGCGCCGAACGCCAGTGCCGCACCGAAGAACGAGCCGACGGCGAGCGCAATCGCCGACAGGAAGGAGAGGGCGGCGACCAGCAGCGCCTTGGTGGACTTACGCACGGGTAAACGATCACACACCGACGGCCAAGATCGGTGCCGATCCGATGATTCTCAGTTCACCGGGACGTCCAAGATGGGGCGCGGGTCCTTGGCGCCGGGGCCGTCGAAATGCCACCACTCACCCGAGTACGGCGTGAGCCCGCCCGCCTGCATGGCGTCGCGCAGCAGAGCCCGGTTGGCCTGCTGCGCCGCGGTCACGCCGTCGGTGGCGTACGCCAGGCTGCGCGGCGTGAAGTCGTCGAATCCGGTGCCCATGTCCAACAGCCGCCCATGGTGCGCGTCGGCGAGCGTCAGGTCCACCGACCGGCCCGACTCGTGGCTGCGGGCGTACTCCGAGGGCCGCGCCACCCAGTTCGGGTTCGGGACGGCCTGAAACATCCGCACCTGCACGTCGTGGGGCCGGTAACAGTCCCAGAACACCATCGCCAAGCCCCGTGCGCGCAGTCGGTCGGCCGCGACCGCAAGGCCGGGTGCCATCGACTCGTGGATCAGGCAGCGGGCGTCGGCCGGGTAGAGCGCGATGCCGACGAAGTTGTCGGCCGTGGCGTAGCGCAGGTCGACGATGGCGTCGGGCACCACCGCGCGCACGTCCAGCAGGCCCGCCGCGCTGGCCTGCGGGGACACCGGCGGCGGTTCGGCTGAGGCGGGCGAGGCGGCGATCACTGCGGCGCACACTACCCCGAGTACCGATCCGATCACGGCGCACGGCCACCTGAGCATCATCGACCGTGATTCTGCCCCATCCGGCGTTGCCGGCCGCACCGGCGATACTGGTGTCTCCTGCGTCGGGCGTCGCCTGGTGCGTCGACCGTCGGAGGTATCTGAAGTGCGCAGCGCACACCGGGCGATGAGTGCCGTCATGGGCTACGGACTGCTCGCCGCGGGCTGCGGTGGGCTGCTGGCGCGCTACCTCCCCATTCCCGGGCATCCGGTGCTCTACCTGGTGGTGGCCTCGCCCCTGCTGCTGTGGGCCATACCCGCCGCGTTCGTGGTGTTGCTGGCCTCCCGTCGGCGGGTCGCCGCGACCGGCGCGGCGGTGCTGTCGGTGGCGATCGTGGGCGTGCAGGCACCCTGGTACGTCCCGGCCTCCGCCGATTCGGGCGGGACGGCGTTGCGCATCATGACCATCAACATGCTGTTCGGCCGCGCCGAACCCGGTGCGCTCGTCCGCGCCGCGCGCGAGCGCGCCGACGTCGTGATGGTCCAGGAACTCACCGACGACGCCGCGGCGGGGATGGCCGCGGCGGGGATGGCCGACGACTTCCCGTACTCGGCGCTCGACGTCCAGCCCGACGCCCGGGGCGTCGGCATCTACAGCCGACACCGGATGGTCGATTCGGAGAGCATCGACGGCTACAACCTGGCGATGGTCACCGCGCGCATCCGCGTCGACGGCGTGCCCCGCGATCCGACGCTGCTGTCGGTGCACCTGGCGGCGCCGTGGCCCCAGCCGATCGGCGACTGGCAACGTGACATCACCCGGCTGCCCGGCACCCTGACCGACCTCGCGGCCCGGGCGGACGGTGGTGCGGTGGTGGTCGGCGGCGACTTCAACGCCACCGTGGACATGCGTCCGTTCCGCGCGCTGCTCTCTGGCGGCTATCGCGACGCCGCCGAGCAGTCGGGGGCCGGGCGTCAGCCGACGTTCCCCGCGAACCGCCGCATCCCTGCGGTACTCGGCATCGATCACGTGGTGACGCGGGCCGCCACGGCCACGTCGACGACCACGGTCGAGGTGCCCGGCACCGATCACCGCGCACTCGTCGTGACCGTCTCGCTGCCGCGGACATGAACGAGACCAGCCCCGGCACGAGCGTGCCGGGGCTGGTGTCGAGAACGGTGCGGGCTAGGCCTGCGCCTCCTCGGTGAAGTTGCGCGTCACGGAGGGGTCGACGGGGATGCCGGGGCCCGTGGTGGTCGAGACCGTGACCTTCTTCAGGTACCGGCCCTTCGACGACGACGGCTTGGCACGCAGGATCTCGTCGAGCGCTGCGCCGTAGTTCTCGGCGAGCTTCGTGTCGTCGAACGACGCCTTGCCGATGACGAAGTGCAGGTTGGCCTGCTTGTCGACACGGAAGTTGATCTTGCCGCCCTTGATGTCGTTGACGGCCTTGGTCACGTCGGGCGTGACGGTACCGGTCTTGGGGTTCGGCATCAGACCGCGCGGGCCCAGCACACGGGCGATCTTGCCGACCTTGGCCATCTGGTCGGGCGTGGCGATGGCCGCGTCGAACTCCAGCCAGCCGCCCTGGATCTTCTCGATCAGGTCGTCACTACCGACGGCATCGGCGCCGGCGGCCTGCGCGGCCTCGGCCTTGTCACCGACCGCGAACACCACGACGCGGGCGGTCTTGCCGGTGCCATGCGGCAGGTTGACGGTGCCGCGCACCATCTGGTCGGCCTTACGCGGGTCGACGCCCAGGCGGATGGCGACCTCGACGGTGGCGTCCTGCTTCTTCGAGGACGTCTCCTTGGCCAGACGGGCGGCCTCGAGCGGCGTGTACAGGTTGTCGCGATCCACCTTCGCGGCGGCTTCGCGATACGCCTTGCTGGTCTTGCTCATTGTGATCTCCAGTTCAGAGGGTGTGGTTGGCGGGCCGAAGCGGGCCCTTCCACGAATTGCCTTGGTTGCTACTCGACCGACCCGATGGGCCGATCCGCGAGCTACTCGACCGACCCGATGGGCCGATCCGCAAGCTACTCGACCGACCCCATGGGTCGATCCGCAAGCTACTCGACCGTGATACCCATCGACCGAGCAGTGCCCGCGATGATCTTCGCGGCCTGATCGACGTCGTTGGCGTTGAGGTCTTCCTTCTTGGTCTCGGCGATCTCGCGCACCTGGTCCCAGGTCACCTTGGCGACCTTGGTCTTGTGCGGCTCTGCCGAACCCTTCTGCACGCCTGCGGCCTTGAGCAGCAGCTTGGCGGCGGGCGGGGTCTTCAGCGCGAAGGTGAACGTGCGGTCCTCGTAGACGGTGATCTCCACGGGGATGACGTTTCCGCGCTGCGACTCCGTCGCGGCGTTGTACGCCTTGCAGAACTCCATGATGTTGACGCCGTGCTGACCGAGCGCAGGGCCGACCGGCGGGGCGGGGTTGGCCTGCCCGGCCTGGATCTGCAGCTTGATCAGCCCGGAGACCTTCTTCTTCGGGGGCATGGTGTGGTGTTTCCTTACTTGCATCCGTGGGCGCGGCGCGCCCGCTTCTCTAGCCCGGAACGGGGCTAAATCTTGGCGACCTGGGTGAAGGTCAGTTCGACGGGCGTCTCGCGGCCGAAGATCGACACCAACACCTTGAGCTTCTGCTGCTCGGCGTTGACCTCGCTGATCGACGCGGGCAGCGTCGCGAACGGCCCGTCCATGACGGTGACCGACTCGCCGACCTCGAAGTCCACCAGGATCTCGGGCCGCTCCAGCGTGGCCTCGGTGGAGGCGGCTGCGGTGGCGGCAGTGGCCTTGCCGGGCTTCTTGGCCGCGGCCGGCGGCAGCAGGAACTTCACGACGTCGTCGAGGGCCAGCGGGGACGGCCGCGACGTGGCGCCGACGAATCCGGTGACGCCCGGCGTGTTGCGCACGGCGCCCCACGACTCGTCGTTGAGTTCCATGCGCACCAGGATGTAGCCCGGCAGCACCTTGCGGTTGACCTGCTTGCGCTGGCCGTTCTTGATCTCGGTGACCTCTTCGGTGGGCACCTCGACCTGGAAGATGTAGTCGCCGACGTCCAGGTTCTGCACGCGGGTCTCGAGGTTGGCCTTCACCTTGTTCTCGTAACCGGCGTAGCTGTGGATGACATACCAGTCGCCGGGGCGCCTGCGCAGGTCCTTCTTCAGCGCGACCGCGGGATCTTCGTCCTCGCCTTCCTCGACCGGCGCCTCGGCGTCGCCGGCCCCGGCATCGATGTCGGCGTCGCCGGCGTCGGTGTCGTCAGCCTCGGCGTCCGCCTCGACCGCAGCGGCCACGTCGTCGACGTCGGCGGCGGGTTCGACGGCTTCGGCCGTGGACTGTTCGAGCTGCTCCGCTGCCGTGCTGGCGACGACCGTCGCCGGATCTGCGGCCTCGACGCGTGCGTCGGACACCTCCTGCGGCGATCGGTCGCTGCCGTAACCGGTCGGCGTACCGTCGTCGAAACTCGTCACATCAATCCTCTCCAGGTGCAGCTCGTCGGGTGGGGCGGGTCAGCCGAACACCCACGTGACGAGCTTGGCGAAGCCGAAGTCGACTCCGCCGATCAGCGCCACCATGAACGCCAGGAACACCAGCACCACGGTGGTGTAGCTGATCATCTGCTTGCGGTTCGGCCAGATGACCTTGCGCAGCTCGGCGACGACCTGCTTCAGGTAGTTGAAGACGAAGGCGAAGGGGTTGCGGCTCGGGCCGTCCTTCTTCTTGACCTTCGGCTTCTTGCCGTCACCGTTCTTGGTGGTGGCGGCGTCGGTCTCCGGGGCGGTCTCGGTGCTGACGTCGCGCCGGGTTCGCTTGCCGGTGGGCCGCTGCGGCTTGGTGGCCACGGCGGTGCTGCGACCGGTGTCGGCAGTGCCGGTGTCGCCGCCTGCGGTGCCCTCGATGTCCGTCCCGTCGCCTGCGGAGCCGGCACCGTCGCGCTCGTCGCTCACCGCATGCCTCCGCTTCTGGTCGGTCGTATCGTGCTCGTCATGTCGTCGTCGTCATGTCGTCGTGGCCAGTGTGGACACCTTCCAGTGTGCACACGTGTCCAGTATTCAGTTGAGCAGGGGCGACAGGACTTGAACCTGCAACCTGCGGTTTTGGAGACCGCTGCTCTGCCAATTGAGCTACGCCCCTTCATCCGGGGTCTCACACAATTCGCGCGCTCCCCGATTCGGTCGATACGCAACCGACGGACAGCGCGCTGAATTGGGCAGAACCCCGAGGACCGAGTGTACAACGGCCCGTGTTCCAGTTACTAATCCGTAGCGGCCACCTCGGCGGTGCGCACGACCTGGCCGGTTTCCGGATCCCATTTCATCGAGACCGAGTTGTCGCCCTCGTGGCCCATCAGCGTGGTGAAGGCCTCCATCACCACCTCGCCGTCGACGGTGGCGCAGACGTTGCGGGTGGTGACGATGTCGGCGCCGAAGCGCTCGTCGACCGACTCGATGTGCATGGTGCCGGTGAGGGCGTCGCCGACCCGGATGGGCCGGTGGAACGTGAACTTCTGGTCCACCTGCAGGATCTGCAGCGTCTCCAGGCCGATGTCGACGTGCTGGAAGAAGTGATTCTGGATCATCACCGCGAAGATCGAGGCGAACGTCAGCGGCGCGATGGGCGACGGGTGCCCCAACTCGGTGGCGGCGTCGTCGTCGACGGTCGCCGGGTGCGCCGACTTCACGGCGTTGGCGTATTGCCGCACCTGCTCGCGGCCCACGACGAACGTGTCCGGGTACTTCCACACCATCCCGCGGATGTCGGTCTTGAGCGCCATGGGTCAGGCCAGCTTCGCGGTGGCGACGGCGCGACCGAAGATCTTCTTGCCGCCGGCGGTGGCCGACAGCGCGATCACGACCGACTTCGCCTCGGCGTCGACGGACTTCACGCGTCCGGAGAACACGATCTCGGCACCGACGCCGTCGTTGGGGACGGGCACGACGGCGGTGAAGCGCACGTTGTACTCGGTGACGGCGGCGGGGTCGCCCACCCAGTCGGTGACGTAGCCGCCGCCGAGGCCCATGGTGAGCATGCCGTGGGCGATGGCCGTGTCGAGGCCGACCTGCTTGGCGATCTCGTCGTCCCAGTGGATGGGGTTGAGGTCACCGGAGACCCCGGCGTAGTTGACCAGGTCCGCCCGGGTCAGCGGGATCACCTTCTCGGGAAGCTGGTCGCCCACCTTCACCGAATCGAACTCACGCAGTGCCATCGTTGAAACCCTCTTCTCCTTCACCCGATCGACCCGCCAGGGTCGTGTAGGTCTCCTGAACCACGGCACCGGTCTCGTCGGTGATGATGGTCTTGAGCGCGACGATGTCGACGCCGTGCGACTGGCGGACCGAGTCGGCGTATACGTCGCAGAACAGTTTGTCGCCCGCGAAGATCGGCTTGGCGAACTTCAGCACCTGGTCGACCTGGACGATCTGCATGTCGGACACGCCGATTCCGGCGTCCTGGAAGAACGCGAACTGCGCCTGATAGCCGAAGACCGAGATGAAGGTCAGGGGCGCGGCGAGCCCCGGGTGGCCTAGCTGGGCGGCGGCGGCGTCGTCGTGGTGCGCGGGATGGTCGTTCTTGACCGCGCCCGCGTACTCGCGGATCTTCTCGCGGCCCACCTCGTAGTGCTCGGGGTGGCGATAGTGCCTACCGACGAGCTTCGAAGAGAGAGCCACAGTTAGCGAACCTAACCGGTCACCCCTGGGCGTGGCCCACGGGGGGACGCGTCAGCGCGATTCCTTGTGCGGCTGGTGGTGACCGCAGTTCGGGCAGAACTTCTTGATCTCCAGCCGGTCCGGGTCGTTGCGGCGGTTCTTCTTGGTGATGTAGTTGCGGTGCTTGCACACCTCGCAGGCCAAGGTGATCTTGGGCCGTACGTCGGTACTGGAGGCCACGTCAGTCGTCCTTCGTCACTAATCAATACTTGCTTGTAGCGGTGGGGGGACTCGATCCCCCGACCTCACGATTATGAGTCGTGCGCTCTAACCAGCTGAGCTACACCGCCCCGATGAGAACCCCGGACCAACGTCCGCCTCGGGTTTCCCCCGTCGCGTCGCTCGCCCGGATCCACCGAGCCCCCTAACGGAATCGAACCGTTGACCTTTTCCTTACCATGGAAACGCTCTGCCGACTGAGCTAAGGGGGCGTCTGCTCGCCTTCCGACGAACCTTGAAGAGGGTACAGGCTGGCGGTTTCAGTCGCCAAACCGCATGGCGGCGACGGCCCTGGCCTGCGGTTCGAGCGCACGGGCTCCCAGCCGACTCGTAGGGTGAGGGCATGTCCAGCGCCACCGAGAACGACCGTCTGTACTTCCGGCAGCTGCTGTCCGGACGTGACTTCGCCGTCGGGGATCCGATCGCCGAGCAGATGCGCAACTTCGCCTATCTCATCGGTGACCGCAGCACCGGCGAGACGCTGGTGGTCGATCCGGCGTACGCGGCGGGCGATCTCGCCGACGTCGCCGAGGCCGACGGCATGCGGTTGTCCGGGGTGCTGGTCACCCATCACCACCCCGATCACGTCGGCGGCTCGATGATGGGCTTCGAACTCAAGGGGCTTGCCGAACTGTTGGAGCGGGTGAGCCTGCCCGTGCACGTCAACTCCCACGAGGTCGACTGGGTGTCGCGGATCACCGGCATCGCGGCCTCCGATCTGACGGCCCACGATCACGGCGACAAGGTGGCCGTGGGTGACGTGGAGATCGAGCTGCTGCACACGCCCGGGCACACGCCAGGCAGCCAGTGCTTCCTGCTCGACGGCCGCCTGGTGGCGGGCGACACCCTCTTCCTGGAGGGGTGCGGTCGCACCGACTTCCCCGGCGGCAACGTCGATGACATGTTCCGCAGCCTGCAGGCGTTGGCGGCGTTGCCGGGCGACCCCACGGTGTTCCCCGGGCACTGGTACTCCGCGGCGCCCAGCGCGCCGTTGGCCGAGGTGCGCAGCACCAACTACGTCTACCGCGCGAGCAGCCTCGAGCAGTGGCGCACGGTGATGGGTGGGTGATCCCGGGGCCGGGGTCGAAAGGGCGCACTGCCCATCCACCTGCGATATCGTGCCCCTTCGCAGCCGCGCCGATTCGCAGCGCCCTGGCAGGCGCGTGACAGGGAGGACCCTGCGATGACCACCCCACCCACGCCCGCCGGTTGGTATCCCGACCACGAGGTGCCGGGCGGCCAGCGGTACTGGGACGGCACGACCTGGACCGAGCATCGCATCCCCGCGCCGCCCCAGCAGCCGCCGGCACCCCCGGAGCCGGCTGAGCCGCAGCAGCCGGCAGAGCCGGCAGAGCCGCAGCAGCCGGCAGAGCCGGCTGAGCCGCAGCAGCCGGCAGAGCCGGCTGAGCCGCAGCAGCCGGCAGAGCCGGCTGAGCCGCAGCTGCCGGCAGAGCCGGCGGTGTTCGAGCCGCCGACGTTCGAGACCTTCGAGACCCCGTCCTTCGAGTCGATCTCGGCGGGTTCGTTCGAGACGCCCGCACCTCCGCCGCCGTCGGCCGAGGCGCAGGCCGCCGCGACGGCCGAGTTCGGCGAGTTCGGCGCCGCGGCCGCGGCCACCGAGGCGTTCGCCTATTCACGGGACCGCGACGACACCGACACCACCGACACCGCCACCGACACCGACGCCGGGCCCGTCACCTACCACCCGCCGGCACCGCCCGCGTCCTCGACGGCGGCCTACACCGCCGACGCCACCACCGACGCCACCGCCACGATGGCGTCGCCCGTGCCGGGCGCGTACGAGCCCGCCGCGGGCTGGGCGGCGCCCGACGGCGGTCCCGACGATCGCAAGCTGGTGCTGCGCTACCTCGGCGGCATCGCCGCGCTGTTGGTCGTGCTGATCCTGATCCTGGTGTACGCCTTCGCCATTCGCGACACCGGCAGCGGCGCCGCGGTGTCGGACACGTCGCAGGAGCCCAGTCCTGCGTCGGAATCGGCGTCGGGAACGCTCTCGGGTCAGGACGCTCCGCCTGCGGCCGCGCCACCGGCGGCGCCCGGCGACGGCCAGGTGGCCGACGGCCCGTTCACGTTCGCGATCTCCGGCACCGAGAGCGGCACCACCATCACGTCGGACGTCAACGAGTTCCTCGAGAAGACGGCCGTCGGCGAGTTCTTCGTCGTGTATCTGACGGTCGGCAACACCGGGGCCGAGCCGCAGAACTTCGCGTCGGCCCAGCAGGTGCTCAAGGAGGGTGCGAACACGTTCGCGCCGGACGACGAGGCGTCGTCCTACATGGGCGGCGGGGTCGTCACGGTCAATCCAGGCGACGTCGTGGAGACCGCCGTGGCATTCGACATCCCCGCGGGCACGGTGCCCACCGCCATCGAGGTGCACGGGGTTCCCGGCGGGCCGGGCGTCGACCTCCCGCTGTGAGCGGGCCGTCGGACACCTGACGACGCGGCGGGATCGTTCCCGTCGCAACGTTCGAGCCGGTGGCCCGCCGCTTTCTCGGCGAATCCCCGAACTTTTCCCAACGCCGTTGGCACACTAGACGTTCGGCGACTCGGGTCACTGGCGACCCGGGGTTTCGATGGGCAGGTTTCGATGAGCGACATCGTGCTGTGCTTCGATCAGGTCGGTCGTCCCTTCGACGGCCGCGGGGGGACCCACGCGACCAGGCTCTTCGGCAGCGTGGAACATTCCGCCGTCCAATCCGTCTGGTATCACGGCGGTGTCGGCACGGGCCGCCGCGACGATCGGCGCGCGCAGGTCCGCGACGCCGTCGCCGGCGCCTACGCCTTCGTGCGGGAGCACTGGTCCCGCGGCGACCGGCTGCTGGTGTTCGGCGTGGGTCGGGCCGCCTCCCGCGCGCGGGCCCTGACGCGGCTGCTGGACACCGTCGGCGTCCTCCCCGACGACCTGGACCAGCTGCGTGACTACGCGATCGACGCGCACGCCCTCCCCCGCACCCCACGCACGCCGCAGGACTGGCGGCGGCTGCGCGACACCTACGCGGCGCTCGACGACGACGTGCGTCCGGTGACGGTGGACTACCTGGGCCTCTGGGATGCCCGTCCCGACGCGTCCGCGACGAGACCGGACTCGGACCCGCCGACCGTCCGCGCGGGCCGCCACGCCATGGCGGCCGACGGCGTGCCCGCTCCGCGGCGGCATCCGCTCACCTGCACGGGCCTGGAGCAGGCCTGGTTCCGCGGCGACCACCGTGACGTGACGGGTGGACCTGGCGCGTGTGAACCGTGGCGCACATCACCTTCGATTGGGTGCTCGACGGCGCCCTGGAGGCCGGGCTGCGCCTGACCGACGCGGCGCTGCGTCCGTACCCTCGGCACGCCGACGCGTTGGCGGGCAGCGTGCGATCACCGGCGATCCGCAGGGTCCCGGAGGGCGCCCTGGTGCACGCGTCGGTGCACGCCTACGTCCAGGCGCACCCGGAGTACTGGCGCCGCTTGCCCGCGCGCGTGGTGTGGACCGACCCCGACTGGCTCGCCCGCGGGGAACGGCTGCTGCCCACCGCCCCCACCGACCGCGCCGCCGCTGCCCCCCGGGACGGCGACGTCGCGGCGCTCGCGTCCTGACCTCGCCGCGCACCGCCACCGCCGGGCGTCAGCCGGGTGCCCGGCCGGGTGTCAGTAGCATCGGCTCGAACATCCGATCGCGAGGAGAGTCGATGAGCCACGTCACCTATGCCCGGCAGGAGTCCGTCGCGACGATCACGCTGGACGACGGCAAGGTCAACGTGCTGTCACCCACCATGCAGGGGTTCGTCAACGAGGCCCTCGACAGCGCCGAGCAGGGTGCGCGCGACGGCGAGGTCAAGGCCGTCGTGCTGGCGGGCAACTCGCGCGTGTTGAGCGCGGGTTTCGATCTCGGGGTCTTCAACTCGGGTGATGCGGAGGCCGCGCTCGGCATGCTGGCGGGCGGTTTCGAGCTGTCGGTGCGGCTGCTGACCTTCCCCGTCCCCGTGATCATCGCGGCCACCGGCCCCGCCATCGCCATGGGTTCGTTCCTGCTGTGTTCCGGCGATCACCGGGTGGGCTCGCCCCGGTCCCGGTGCCAGGCCAACGAGGTGGCGATCGGGATGGTGCTGCCCATCTCGGCCATCGAGATCCTGCGGATGCGGTTGACTCCGGCCGCATACCAGCGCGCGGTGTCGCTGGCCACGGTGTTCGCCGGCGATGCCGCCGTCGCAGCGGGTTTCCTCGACGAGATCGTCGAGGAGGGTGAGGTCCTGGCCCGTGCCCACGAGGTGGCGGCCGAGGCGGCGGCGACCCTGAACCCGCGCGCCCACGTGGCGTCGAAGATCAAGGCGCGGGCGCACGCGCTCAAGGAGATCAAGGCCGGGATCGACGGGTTGGCAGCGGAGTTCACCGCCAGTTAGGCGTCCGGGCGCTCCCGTCGAGCGCCTAGGCTGGTCTCGATGGGCCTTCACCTGCACCGTGCCGAACGCACGGACGTGCTGGCGGCCGGTCTGGCCGAGCTGCTGACCGTCGCGCCGGCGGACCCCTTCGCAATGGAGTTGGTGCTGGTGCCCGCCAAGGGCGTCGAACGCTGGCTCTCGCAACGGTTGTCGCACGTGCTGGGTCGCGGCAGCGGCACCGACGGCGTCTGCGCCGGCATCGAGTTCCGCAACCCGGCGTCGCTCGTCGCCGAGCTCACCGGCACCACCAACGACGACCCGTGGGCTCCCGACGCCCTCGTGTGGGCCGTGCTCGACGCCGTCGACGCCTGCCTCGACGAACCGTGGTGCCACACCTTGGCGGTGCATCTGGGCCACGTCGAGGCGAACGCCGACGAGCGCGAACTGCGGATGGGGCGGCGCTACGCCGTCGCGCGCCGCATCGCGGGCCTGTTCGCCTCGTACGCGCGCCAGCGCCCCGAACTGCTGCGCGGGTGGCTCGACCCGGCCGACGCGGGGACGTCGCTGCCCGACGACCTGGCGTGGCAGCCGCACCTGTGGCGCGCGGTGACCGCACGTGTCCCCGCCGACCCTCCGCACGTCCGGCACGCCGATACCGTTGCCCGACTGCGTGATTCACCGGCAGACCTGCCGCAGCGACTCTCCCTGTTCGGCCACACCCGCGTGCCCGCCACCGAGGTCGAGTTGCTCCGGGCGCTGGCGGTCCACCACGAACTGCACCTGTGGTTGCCCCATCCCAGCGATGCGGCGTGGCGCGCGCTGGCGGCGTCGCCCACGTTCCGTGGCCCGGTCCCCCGGCGCTCCGACCTCAGCCACCGCGCCGTCGGTCATCCCCTGTTGGCGACGCTGGGGCGCGACGTCCGGGAACTGCAGCGCGCGCTGCCGACGGACGTGGCCGGCGACGAGTACCTGCCGGGTGCGCCACACCCGGACACCCTGCTGGGGTGGCTGCAGTCCGACATCGGCGTCGATGCCGTGCGGCCGCGGGGGCGCAGGTATTCGCCGCGGGACCGGTCGGTGCAGGTGCACGCCTGTCACGGTCCGGCGCGGCAGGTCGACGTGCTGCGCGAGGTGCTGTTGGGCCTGCTCGCCGACGATCCGACGCTGGAGCCGCGCGACGTCCTGGTGATGTGCCCGGACATCGAGACGTACGCCCCGCTCATCAACGCCGACTTCGGCCTGGGCGACGTCCTCGACGGGGCGCACCCGGCACACCGGCTGCGCATGCGGTTGGCCGATCGTGCCCTCGTCCAGACCAACCCGCTGCTCGGCATCGCGACGCAACTGCTGGCGTTGGCGGGCAGCCGCGCCACGGCCAGCGAGGTGCTCGATCTGGCGCAGGCGGCGCCGGTGCGCGCCCGGTTCGGCTTCACCGACGACAACCTCGAGGACGTCACCCGCTGGGTGCGTCAGGCGAACGTGCGCTGGGGCTTCGACCAGGAGCATCGCCGACCGTACGGCGTCGACTTCGTGCACAACACGTGGCGCTTCGGCATCGACCGGATCCTGGCCGGGGTGGCGATGTCCGACGATTCCCACGCGTGGCTGGACGCGACGCTGCCGCTCGACGACGTCAGCAGCAACCGCGTGGAACTCGCGGGCCGGTTCGCGGAGTTCGTCGATCGCGTTCGGCGGGCCGTCACCGCGCTGTCGGCGGCGCAGCCCCTGCGCGCGTGGCTCGCCGAGCTGGCGGCGGGGGTCACGTCGCTGACGCTGACCGGTGACGCCGACGCGTGGCAGCTCGGCCAACTCGAGCGCGAGTTCGCCGACGTGCTGCACGCCGCGGGGCCCCGCGCCGAGGTGGTGCTGCGTCTGCCCGACGTCGAGGCGCTGCTGCGTCGACGCCTGGCCGGGCGGCCGACGCGCGCCAACTTCCGCACCGGGACGCTGACGGTGTGCACGATGGTGCCCATGCGGTCGGTGCCGCACCGCGTCGTGTGCCTGGTGGGGCTGGACGACGGCGTGTTCCCGCGTCGCGGGATCGTCGACGGTGACGACGTGCTGGGTCGGGATCCGATGACCGGCGAGCGCGACACCCGTTCGGAGGATCGTCAGTTGCTGCTCGACGCGGTCGGCGCCGCGACCGAGACCCTGGTGGTCACCTACACCGGGGCCAACGCGCACACCGGGCAGCCGCGACCGCCGGCGGTCCCACTGGCCGAGCTGCTGGACGCGCTGGAACGGACCACCGAGACGCCTGCCGCGACGGTGCGGGCAGGGGTCGTCGTGCATCATCCGTTGCAGCCGTTCGACGTTCGCAACGTCATGCCGGGCGCGCTGGTGCCCGGTAAGCCGTTCACGTTCGACCCGACGGTGCTGCATGCCGCCCGCAGCAGCGTCGGGGAGCGGGCGGAGCGGCCGCCGTTCGTCTCGGGTCCGCTGCCCGCTCCCCCACCCGCGGACGTGGAACTCGCCGACCTGGTGGGCTTCTTCCGCGACCCGGTGAAGGGGTTCTTCACGGCCATGCAGTACACGCTGCCGTGGGACGTGGACGGGGTGGACGACGAGATGCCGATCGACGTCGACGCGCTCGAGGAGTGGACCGTCGGGGATCGCATGCTCGCCGACATGCTGCGGGGTTTCACGCCCGACGACGCCCGCGACGCCGAGTGGCGCCGCGGCACGCTGCCGCCGGGCCGGCTCGGTTGGCGCAAGGCCACCGAGCTGCGCGATCAGGCGCACCTGCTGGCCGAGGCGGCACGGCAGTTCCGGCGCGTCGAGCCGCGCGCCTACGACGTCGACGTCGACCTGGGTGGGGGGCGTCGGCTGACGGGCACGGTGGCGCCGGTGTTCGGCGATCGCCTGGTGTCGGTGACGTATTCGAAGCTCGGCGGCAAGCACCTGTTGTCGTCGTGGATTCCGTTGTTGGCGTTGTACGCTCGCGATCCGTCTCGGGAGTGGTCCGCGGTGTGCGTCGGTCGCCCGCGCCGCGGCACGACGCCGCGCGAGGAAGGTCTCGGCAGGCCGCAGGACTCGGCGGTGCGGCTGCTCGCGGACCTGGTGGCGATGTACGACGCGGGCCGCAGGGAGCCGTTGCCGTTGCCGGTGAAGACGTCGTATGCGTGGGCGTGCGCGCGGCATTCCGGGGACGATCCGGAGCAGGCGGCGTCGTTCCGGTGGCGGTCGGGCCGCTTCCCGGGCGAGGAGGAGGATCCGGCGCAGGTGCGGGCCTGGGGTCCGGGCGCGCGGCTGCGGGATCTGATGCAGCCGGTGCGCGCCGGCGAGGAGGTCGAGGGCGAATCCCACCGGCTGGGTGCGTATGCGGCGCGACTGTGGCTGCCGCTGCTGCGGGCGGATCGGAGCCCGCGGTGACGGCGGCGTTCGACCTCGTGGGCCCGCTGCCCGAGACGAACACGACGACGGTGCTGGAGGCCAGCGCGGGGACGGGCAAGACGTTCACGCTGGCCGGGTTGGTGACCCGCTACGTCGCCGAGGGGCACGCGCGGCTGGATCAGATGTTGCTCATCACGTTCGGGCGCGCGGCCAGCCAGGAGCTGCGTGATCGGGTGCGACGCCAGATCGCGGACGCGGCAGCGGCTTTCGACGATCCGTCGGTGGTCGGCGACGACGAGGTGTTGCGGCACCTGACGTCGGGGCCGCCCGACCTCCTGGAGGAGCGCAGGCAGCGGTTGCGCGATGCGCTGGCCGGTTTCGACTCGGCGACCATCGCGACGACGCATCAGTTCTGCCAGCTGGTGTTGACGTCGTTGGGCGTCGCAGGTGATTCCGACCCGGGGGTGACGCTGGTCGAGGACCTGACCGAGTTGGTCACCGAGGTGGTCGATGACCTGTACCTGGCGCACTTCGGTCAGGAGCGCGAGCATCCGGCGTTGTCGTACCCGGACGCGCTGCGTCTGGCGCGCGAGGCCGTCGGCAACCCGGCCACCGAGTTGCGGCCGGTCGACCCCGATCCGGACAGCCGCGCGGCGGTCTGCGTGCGGTTCGCCGGCGACGTGCTCGCCGAGGTCGAGCGGCGCAAGCGCCGGGTGGGCGTGCTGGGTTACGACGACCTGCTGACGCGGCTCGCGGGTGCGTTGGCGGCGCCCGATTCGCCTGCCAGGGCGAGGATGTCGGCGCGCTGGCCGATCGTGATGGTCGACGAGTTCCAGGACACCGACCTGGTGCAGTGGCAGGTGATCGACCGGGCGTTCAGCGGTCGGTCCACGGTCATCCTGATCGGCGATCCGAAGCAGGCCATCTACGCGTTCCGCGGCGGAGACATCGTCACGTACCTGAGCGCGGCGGAGACCGCGGGCGCCAAGCGGACGTTGGCCACGAACTGGCGCAGCGATGGCGCGTTGGTGCAGCGGCTACAGGTGGTGTTGCGGGGCGCGGCGCTGGGCGACCCCCGCATCGTGGTGCACGACGTCACGGCCGCGCACCCCGGGACCCGGCTGGCCGGGGCGCCGCGGCCGGATCCGTTCCGGCTGCGGGTCGTGAGGCGCGAGACGTTCGGCAGGCGCGGGACGCAGAACGTGCCGATCGCCGAGATCCGCAGGCACGTCGGCCGCGACCTGGCGGCCGACGTCGGACGGCTGCTGGCCGGCGGGGCGACGTTCGACGGCCGGCCCATCCGGGCGGGCGACGTGGCGGTGATCGTCGAGACGCACCGCGATGCCCGCACGTGTCAGCAGGCGTTGACGGACGCGGGCATCCCGTGTGTCTACACCGGCGATTCCGACATCTTCGGCTCGGCGGCCGCTGCCGATTGGCTGGGGTTGCTGGAGGCGTTCGATCAGCCGCATCGGCCGGGGGTGGTGCGTGCGGCGGCGGCCACGATGTTCTTCGGGTACACCGCGGCCCAGCTCGTCGAGGGTGGTGACGAGCTGACCGACCGCGTCGCGGAGACGTTGCGGGAGTGGGCCGCTCATGCCCGCGATCGCGGCATCGCGGCGATCTTCGAGGCGGCGCAGCTGTCGGGGATGGCCGACCGGGTGTTGCGGTGGCGCGACGGTGAGCGGCACATGACGGATCTGGCGCACGTGGCGCAGCTGTTGCAGGAGGTCGCGCACCGCGAGCGCCACACCCTGCCCGCGCTCCGGGATTGGCTGCGCGCCGAGCGTGACGATCGCGGTGACGGGCGCACCGAGCGCAACCGCCGGCTCGACAGCGACGCCGCGGCCGTGCAGATCATGACCGTGTGGGTCAGCAAGGGATTGCAGTACCCCATCGTGTACCTGCCGTTCGCGTTCAACCGCTTCGTGCCGGAACCGGACGTCGTGCTGTTCCACGACGGCGACACGCGGTGCCTGTACGTCGGGGGTCCCGACGGCCCGGATCATCTGGAGGTGACGCGGCAGGGCAGGCGCGAGGCGGCGGGTGACGACGGCAGGCTCACCTACGTCGCGCTGACGCGCGCTCAGGCCCAGGTGGTGGCGTGGTGGGCGCCCTCCCGTGACGAGCCCAACGGGGGGTTGTCCCGGCTGCTGCGGGGCAGGCAGCCCGGCGACGGCGCGGTGCCCGACGCGTGCGTGCCCGCGAAGGTCTCCGACGATCAGGCGTGGGATCGGTTGCGGCAGTGGGCAGATGCTGGCGGCCCGGTGCTCGAGGAATCGGTGCTGGCGGCCGCTCCCGAGCTGCCCCCGGCCGAGCCGCCCACCGGTCTGGACGTGCGTCGGTTCCAGCGCGGCATCGACACGGCGTGGCGGCGCACGTCGTACTCGGGGTTGATCCGAGCCGGCGAGTCCCCGGCGATGAGCAGCGAACCCGAGGTGGTGGAACTGGACGACGAGTCCGCCGAGGTGCCCGCGACGACGCCCGTCGGGGCGGAAGCCGGTCGAGAGGTGGCGTCGCCCATGGCCGAGCTGCCCACCGGGGCCACGTTCGGCAGCCTGGTGCACGCGGTGCTGGAGACCGCCGACCCGCAGGCGTCCGATCTCGAGGCCGAACTGGGGATGCGGGTGCGCGAGCAGCTGCGGTGGTGGCCGGTCGACGTGGCGGCCGAGGAACTGGCGGCCGCACTGGTACCCATGCACGACACCCCGCTCGGGCCGATCGCGGACGACCTCGCACTGCGGGCGATCGGTCTACGGGATCGCTTGTGCGAGTTGGACTTCGAGTTTCCGCTGGCCGGCGGCGATCTGCGCACCGGACCCGCCGCGGACCTGCGGTTGCGGGACGTGGGGGCACTGGTGGCGCGCCATCTGGCGGCCGACGACCCGCTGGCGTCCTACGCCCAGCGGTTGTCCGGTGACGTGTTGGGCCCGCAGTCGCTGCGCGGCTACCTGAGTGGGCAGATCGACGCCGTGCTGCGCATCCCCGACGGCACCGGGCACCGCTACGTGGTGGTGGACTACAAGACCAACTGGCTCGGCGACGGCGATCACCCGTTGACCGCGGCCGACTACTCGCGGCCGCGGCTCGTCGAGGCCATGCTGCATTCGGACTACCCGCTGCAGGCGTTGCTGTACGGCGTCGTGCTGCACCGCTTCCTGCGGTGGCGGCAACCCGGTTACGAACCGCAGCGGCACCTGGGCGGCGTGCTGTACCTGTTCGTGCGCGGCATGTGCGGACCGCAGACGCCGGTGGTCGACGGGCATCGCGCGGGCGTGTTCGAGTGGCGGCCCCCGGCGACGCTGATCGTCGCGACGTCGGACCTGCTCGACGCGGGGAGGCCGGCCTCGTGACCGCGCCGCTGGATGCCGCGGACTGGCGCCGCGCCGCGGGGGCCACCGGGTTGCTGCGCACGTTCAACGACGCCGGTGTCCTGGAGGCGTCGGACGTGCTGGTGGCGCAACGGTTGTGCGCCCTGGGCGGGGAGCCCGACGAGCGGGTGGCGTTGGCGGTGGCCTGTGTCGTGCGGGGGCTGCGGGGCGGTTCGGTGTGCGTGGCCCTGCGCGACGTGCCGGGGCAGGTCGATCAGCCCGAGTTGCCGTGGCCTGCGCCGGATGCGTGGTGGGCGGCCGTGGCGGCCAGTCCGCTGCTGACGCGCGACCACGTGCTGCGCGCCGAGGGTGAGACGCTCTACCTCGACCGGTATTGGCGCGAGGAGGGCCAGGTCGCCGCCGACGTGGTGGCGATGCTGGCGGCCGGTGCGGATCAGGCACCCGACGCCGACGTCGACCGGCTGTTCCCCTCCGGTTACGCCGAGCAGCGGGCGGCCGCCGAACTGGCGCTGCGCCAACGGTTGACGGTGCTCACCGGTGGCCCGGGGACCGGCAAGACGACGACGGTGGCGCGGCTGCTGGCACTGTTGGCGGCCCGGGCCAGGGACGCGGGGCGGCCGCCGCTTCGGATCGCGCTCGCGGCTCCCACCGGCAAGGCGGCGGCACGCTTGCAGCAGGCCGTCACCGAGGAGGTCGAGCAGCTCGACGCCGTCGACCGTGCCCCGCTGGCCGGGTTGCGGGCCACGACGTTGCACCGGCTGCTGCGCCGTCGGCCGGACAATTCGTCGCGGTTCGTGCACGACCGCACCAACCGGTTGCCGCATGACGTCGTGGTGGTCGACGAGACGTCGATGGTGTCGCTGACGATGATGGCGCGGCTGGTGGAGGCGGTGCGTCCGGAGGCCCGGCTGCTGCTCGTGGGGGATCCGGATCAGCTGGCGTCGGTCGACGCGGGCGCGGTGCTGGCCGATCTGGTCGAGGGCCTCGGTGGGCGCGCCGACGTCCGCATCGCGCGGCTGCGGACCCCGCACCGCTTCGGGGCGGCGATCGGCGACCTGGCCGCCGCGATCCGCGACGGCGACGCCGAGCGCGCGCTGCAGGTGCTGGCCTCGGGCGACCCGCACGTGGCGTGGATCGACGCCGAGGATGCGGCGACGGCGCTGCGGCCGGTGGTGTTGCCGCAGGCGCTGGCGCTGCGGCGAGCGGCGATCGCGGGTGCCGGTGCGGCGGCGTTGGCGGCCCTCGACGAGCACCGGCTGCTGTGTGCGCACCGCCGCGGTCCGCACGGGGTTGCGCACTGGAATCGTCAGGTGCAGCGCTGGCTGGGCGAGGCGACGGGCGAGGCGGTGGGTGAGGCGACGTGGTCGCCGTGGTACGCGGGCAGGCCGGTACTGGTCACCGCCAACGACTATGGCCTGAACCTGTACAACGGCGACGTCGGCGTGACGCTGGCCGGGGACGGGGGGCCGCGGGTCGTGGTGGCGGGTACCGACGGGCCGGTGGAGTTCTCCGCGGGCAGGCTCTCGGACGTCGAGACGATGCATGCCATGACCATCCACAAGAGCCAGGGTTCGCAGGCCGCCGAGGTGACCGTCGTGCTGCCGCCGCCGGAGTCCCGCCTGCTGACGCGCGAGCTGTTCTACACGGCGGTGACGCGCGCCAAGCGGACGGTGCGGGTGGTGGGTTCGGCCGCGCAGGTGCGCGCCGCGGTGGCTCAGCCCGCGGTGCGGGCGACGGGGCTGGCGTCGCGGCTAAGGGCCTGATCCTTGGTGACTTTCAGCAGGTTTGGAGGGGCGCCGACAATGGGAACCTCCCGATCATGATTCGTCGTGTCGCATCGATCGTCGGGCAGGTGGCGGAGTCGGCGTTGTCGATCGTCGGCATCCGCGGAGGCACCGAGGAGCCGTCCCACACCTCCGAGCCGTTGGGCGACGGGGTGGAGTTGCGGCGCTACGGGCCGCGCATCGCGGCGGAGACCACGGTCGCCGCCGACGAGGAGGCGTCGCGCAACGAGGGGTTCCGCAGACTGGCGGGTTTCATCTTCGGCAAGAACCACGATTCGGCGAGCATCGCGATGACGGCGCCGGTGGTGCAGTCCGGTCGCAAGATCGCGATGACGGCCCCGGTGTCGCAGTCCGCGGAGGACGTGGACGTGGGCGAGGGATATGTCATCCGCTTCTTCATGCCGTCGTCGTGGACCATGCAGACGCTGCCCACCCCGAACGACGACCGGGTGCGGCTGGTGGAGGTGCCGCCGCAGACGGTCGCGGTGCTGCGTTTCACTGGGGACCGTGGTCCGGACGCTGTGGCACGGCGCACCAAGCAGCTGCTCGACGTGCTGCACGACCATGGCTTCGAGCCGGCGGGTGAGCCCGCCGCATGGTTCTACGACCCGCCGTGGACGCTGCCGTTCGTGCGGCGCAACGAGGTCGCGGTCGAGATCAGGGTGTGATGCGGCCGGGTGTGATGCGGCCGGGTGTGATGCTGCCGAGCAGGGACGGGCGTCTCTGACCCGTCAGGGCCGGACCCGGTGCCGGGACAGGATCGATACCCGGTTGAAGGCGTTGATGGCCACGGCGACCCACACCGCCGCAGCGATCTCGTCGTCGGTGAGGGTCGATCGCGCGCGGGCGTATTCGCGTTCGGCCACGTCGTGGTCGGGCAGCGTCGTCGTGATCTCGGCCAACCGGAGTACTGCGCGTTGCCGGTCGTCGAACAGCTCGGTGTCGCGCCAGACGGCGAGCGTGGCGAGCTGCTTGGCGGTCACGCCGGCGGCGACGGCCTTGCGGTGGTGCGTCTCCAGGCACGTGGGACAGCCGTTGAGCTGCGACACCCGGACGTTGATCAGCTCGACGGTGGCGCGGTCCAGGCCGGCCTCGGCCGCGGCCGTGGTGACGGTGGTCGCGAGCCCGATCGCGGCGCGCTGGGCCTGCGGGGTTTGGGCGTCGACGTGCACGTGCTCGGTGTCCATGCGGCTCCCGTACGGTCGGCCTCGCCTCGGCGGCGGCCGACGCGTCGGTAGAGTCGGCGTCGATCGTACGCACCCAGGAGGACCGAATGTCGTTGACCGACAAGACCGGCGCACCGGTCGACGTCACCAGGGGTGATGGACGGTTCACGATCGCGGTCGAGGGAAAGCCGGTAGGGCTCACGGAGTTCGCGGACTTCGGCGACCTGCGCGTGTTTCCGCACACCGAGGTGGACGAGGCCTATGGCGGCCGCGGCCTCGGCACGCTGGTGATCGAGCAGGCGTTGGCGCAGACGCGTGCGGAGGGCATGCGCATCGTGCCGGTGTGCCCCATGGTGCAGGCGTTCACCGACGAGCACCCGGAGTATGCGGCGGTCGTCGCGAAGCCGACGCGCGAGATCGCGGCGTGGTTGCGCGAGCGGGGCTGACTAGCGGCGGCGCTCGGGGTGTTCGGCCAGCCAGCGCCGTTCGACACCCTTGACGCGGTGGTGTTCCAGGCTCACCAGGATGGCGCCGGCGGTCACCAGCGCTCCGGCGATCAGGCCCAGCGGTAGCTGTAGGTCGGCCCGGCCGTAGGCGGTGGCGGCGACGAATCCGGCGATGAGCGCGGTGCCGACGCCGATCAGGATGAGACCTGGCAGGAACAGGGTGTCGATGAACGATTCGCCGGCACGCGGTTGGGTGGTGCGGGAGTGGTCGACGGGGTCGTGGTGCGCGCCCTTCATCTGGGTCTCCCCTTTCCTCGGAGATCCCCTCATGTTACGCCGGTTGTGACTCGCGTCACATGTGCGCGCGGGTACGCGCATCGCAGCCGGGCACTCACCACGCAACCGACGTGGCGGGTGTTTCCCGGCAGGCACGGTAACGTCAGGTCTGGTTGATCAATCAGCCAACCGGACCCGTCACGGTGGCGACCTCGCGTCCCCGCCGGAAGCACCGCTGGTGCCGCGACGCAGGCCGATCACTCAGGTCGCGCGCGTCGAATGGCGGAATACCATCACCACAGCAACGAAGATCCTCGCCCACCGAGCCGGGCCGCCGGCCGGCGAGGCCGGGCGCCCATGAGCGCCTTCACCGAGACCATGTACGCCAACGCCCGAACGAGCACCAAGGGCATGGTCACCGGCGAGCCCAGCGCACCGGTGCGCCACACCTGGGCGCAGATCCACGAGCACGCGCGCCGGATCGCCGGCGGTCTGGCGGCGGCGGGCGTGGGACCGGGAGACGCGGTGGCCGTGCTGGCAGGCGCGCCCGTCGAGATCGCCCCGACGGCGCAGGGCATCTGGATGCGCGGCGCCTCGCTGACGATGCTGCACCAGCCCACTCCTCGCACCGACCTGCAGCGGTGGGCACGTGAGACCACCGCCGTCATCGCGATGATCGATGCCGCCGCGGTCGTGGTGTCGGAACCGTTCCTGCCCGCGGCGCCACTGCTGGCGAGCCTTGGCCTGAACGTCGTGACCGTCGAGGAGCTGTCGGCGGCCGAGGCTGTCGATCCCGTGGACACCTCCGACGACGACGTGGCGCTGCTGCAGTTGACGTCCGGGTCGACGGGGTCGCCGAAGGCCGTTCGGATCAGCCACCGCAACGTCGTTGCCAACGCCGAAGCGATGTTCGTCGGCGCCGAGTTCGACCACGACCGCGACGTCATCGTGAGCTGGCTGCCGTGCTTTCACGACATGGGCATGACCGGTTATCTCACGGTGCCGATGTACTTCGGCGCCGAGTTGGTCAAGGTCACTCCCTTGGACTTCCTGCACGACACGCTGCTGTGGGCCCGGCTCATCGACAAGTACCGCGGAACGATGACGGCAGCACCCAACTTTGCCTATACGTTGTTCGCGAAACGGCTGCGCCGCCAGGCACGGCCAGGTGAGTTCGACCTGTCGAGCCTGCGCTGGGCACTGTCGGGCTCCGAACAGGTCGACCCGGCCGACGTCGAGGACCTGCTCGAGGCCGGTGCACCGTTCGGGCTGCGTCCCGAGGCCATCCTGCCGGCGTACGGCATGGCGGAAAGCACTGTGGCCGTGTCCTTCTCCAGCGCGGGCAGCGGCATGATCGTCGACGAGGTGGACGCCGAACTGTTGAGTTCGCTGGGTCGGGCGGTACCCGCCTCGCGCGGTCACACGCGTCGGCTCGTCACGCTCGGCCATGCGTTGAAGGGCTTGGACGTGCGGGTCGTCGACCAGGGCGCGGTGCTGCCGGCTCGCGCCGTCGGCGTGCTGCAGATCCGGGGCGAGCCCGTCACCGCGGGTTACACGACCGGCGACGGGTTCGTCTCCGCGCAGGACGAGGACGGGTGGTACGACACGGGGGACCTCGGTTATCTCACCGAGACGGGCCTCGTCGTGGTGTGCGGACGCGTCAAGGACGTCATCATCATGGCGGGTCGCAACGTCTACCCCACCGACATCGAGCGGGCTGCCGCGCGGGTTCCCGGTGTGCGGGCAGGGTGTGCGGTCGCGGTGCGGATCGACGGCGGGCAGTCGCGCGAGACCTTCGCGGTGGTGGTGGAGTCGCGTGAGTTCGATCAACCCGACGAGGTGCGTCGCATCGAGCGTCAGGTCGCCCACGAGGTGGTGGCCGAAGTGGACGTGCGGCCGCGGAACGTCGTGGTGGTGGAGCCGGGCTTGGTCCCCAAGACCGCCTCGGGGAAGTTGCGTCGGTCCCATGCGCTGCTGCTCCTGGGGTAGGTGATGCCGAGCGCGGACTGCCTCCGCCCGCATGCCGCCGCGAGTAGATTCGGGCCTGGACGTGTCGACCCTCCGCCCACGCGCCTACCCAGCTGGAGATGAGGGAATGGCCGACTTCGACGCCCAACCGGGCCGCGTCGCACCTGCACGGTGCGCCCCGTCGGTCGAGCAGCTGCGCGCCGACGAGGCAGCCCTGCACCTGGGGGTCACCGGTGTGGCACGCATCGTGGTGGACGCTCAGGACGTGCCGACGCTGCTTGCCGCGCTGGCCGAGTTGGCGCTCGGCGTCGTCCCCGGCGCTGACGGGGCCGGGGTCGCCGTGTTCGACGATGGGCAACCGACGTGGTCGGCCACGGCGGGCGTGGCGCACGACGTCGACGTGTTGCAGTACGACCGGCTCGGCGAGGGACCGGGTGTGACGTGTGTCGAATCGGGCCGCAGCACCGTCAGCTCCACGATCGGCAGTGACGCGCGCTGGCCTCGGTTGCGCGGTCAGGTGGCCCGCATGGGTGTGCACTCCGCGCTGGGGGTGCCGTTGCGCCTCGGGGCCGATGTGATCGGGGCGATCAGCGCCTACGCCGTCGCGCGGGATGCGTTCGACGAGCGCGAGGTGCTGCTCGCCGAGCGGTTCGCGACGGTCGCCGCGGCGGCGGTTCACAACGCGCAGGCACTCGCGGCTGCGCGGGAACGCGGGGACAGGTTGCAGCGGGCGTTGGCCTCCCGACCGGTGATCGACCAGGCGGTCGGCATCATCCGCAGTCGTTCCGGCGGGGACGCCTCCGATGCCTTCGGACGACTGACCCAGCTCAGCCAGACCGACAACGTCAAGGTCGCCGACGTCGCCGAGCGGCTCGTCGACGAAGCCGTGCGCCGCGCCCGGTCGCGTCGCGAGGCCAACGACGGACCTTCCGCCACACTGGACCCATGACCGACACCGAAGGCACCCGCGTCGCGGTCTACCTCGACTTCGACAACATCGTGATCTCGCGGTACGACCAGGTCAACGGCCGCAATTCGTTTCACAAGGACAAGGCCAAGGGCCTGGAGCAGGACCGGTTGCAGCGCGCCACGGTCGACGTCGGCGCGATCATCGACTTCGCCTCGTCCTTCGGCACCTTGGTGCTCACCAGGGCGTATGCCGACTGGTCGGCCGACGTCAACGCCGACTACCGCGGGCAGTTGGTGGCGCGCGCGGTCGATCTGGTGCAGTTGTTCCCGGCGACGGCGTACGGCAAGAACGGTGCCGACATCCGGTTGGCGGTCGACGCCGTCGAGGACATGTTCCGGCTACCGGATCTGACGCACGTGGTGATCGTGGCCGGCGACTCGGACTACATCGCGTTGGCGCAGCGCTGCAAGCGGTTGGGACGCTACGTCGTCGGCATCGGCGTCGCCGGCTCCTCGAGCCGGGCGCTGGCGTCGGCGTGCGACGAGTTCGTGATCTACGACGCGCTGCCGGGCGTTCCGGTGTTCGAGCCCGAACCCGAGCCCGAGCCTGCCAAGAAGTCGGCGCCGCGGCGCAAGGCCAAGGAGTCCGAGCCCGATCCTCAGGACGCCGCGACGGCGCTGCTTACCCGCGCCTTGCAGATCGGGCTGGAGAAGGACGACGCCGAATGGCTGCACAACTCGGCGGTGAAGGCCCAGATGAAGCGCATGGACCCGTCGTTCAGCGAGAAGTCGTTGGGCTTCAAGTCGTTCAGCGACTTCCTGCGCTCCCGCACTGACCTGGTCGAACTCGACGAGAGTTCCACGACGCGGTTGGTCAAGCTGCGCTGATCACGCCTCGTCGAGCAGGTGTTCGTGCTGCGGGCAGTACGCACCGATCGAGACGCCGGTGAAGAACGCCGACTGCCCGTCCGAGAGCCCCGATGCCGCACCCAGCCGGTCGGCCACGTCGAGGACGGGCGCGCCGCCGTCGAGTTCGACGCACAGCGCCTTGGCGCGGGCGACCGTGGTCGCGGCGTCGTCGGTGGGGATGCCCATGAAGCCCAGCGTCTCGAGGAACGAGTCGTCGGGTTCCTCGGCCCCCGCCGGCGCGGCCACCGTGATCGCCGCAGCGGTCACCGCCGCGATCGCCGTCGCGATTGCCGTCGACGTCCCGGCGACCGCCGTCATCACCGTGCCCACCATCACGCTCCTCGCCTCACGGCAACCAGCCTCACAGCAACTTGCCAGACTAGGGCGAGTCTAGCCGTCTCCGGCGCCGCACCACGTCGGCCACCCGCTCGGCGGCCACCGCGGGATCCTCGTGCTCCCAGATGCGCACGCTCTCCCATCCGGCCTCGGCCAGCCGGGCGTCGGTGTCGCGGTCGCGGGCCCGGTTGCCTGCCACCTTCTCGGCCCAGAACGTCGCATTCGCCGCGGCCTTGGTGTGGTGCTGCGGGCAGCCGTGCCAGAAGCACCCGTCCAGGAACACCGCGACGCGGGCGCGGGTGAACACCAGGTCGGCGGTCCGCCGCAGGCCGGCCAGCGGTCTGACCGACACGCGGTAGCGCAGGCCCATGGCGTGCACGGCCGAGCGCAGCGCCAGTTCGGGCCGGGTGTCGCGACCCTTGTTCGCCTGCATCCTGGTTCGGGCCTCGGGCGAGGATGCCCACGACTGCGCCATGGCTTCACACTATGGCGGCACGCCGCACCACCTGCGCCGAGCGGCGAAAGACCCTGCATACGATCACCTCGATGTCCCCCTCGACCGCGACCAGCCCGCGCCCTGCGTCCCGCGCCGAGGCGGCGGGCGAGCGGTTCCAGGTCCGCGACGGCAGCTATCAGCGTCGGGTCGCGCGCCGCACCGGCGGCGTCGTCACCAGCACGCTGGCGGCCGCTTCCCGGCCCGACGCCCCGTCGGTGAGCGCCGACGAGGCCGAGCGCGCGTGGCTGCGCAGCACCACCGCACCGGTGTGTGACTCGGGGCGCGACGCGGTCACCGCCGTGGACCTGTTCTCGGGCTGCGGCGGGCTGTCCATCGGGGTGGCCGAGGCCGCCCGCGCGCTGAACCGGCCCTTTCATCCCGTGTTGGCCGTCGACCTCGACCCGATCGCCATCGGCACGTACGCCGCGAACTTTCCCGCCGCGACGACGGCGTGCGGTGACGTCGCCCGGTTGTTCGACGGCCGCGTCGGCGCGCGGCTCACCCCGGGTGAACGCACGTTGGCCACGACCGCGGTCGACGTCCTCGTCGGCGGGCCGCCGTGCCAGGGCCACAGCGACTTCAACAACCGCACGCGCCACGTCGACGCCAAGAACGAGCTGTACCAGACCATGGTGCGCGCGGCGGAAGTGCTTGGCCCGCAGCATGTCCTGATCGAGAACGTGCCGGGTGCCCGCAACGATCGCGGCCGGGTGGTGCAGCGCACCGCGGATGCGCTGGCGGCCATGGGGTATCACGTCGAGGTCGACGTGGTGGACCTCAGTGAGATCGGCGTTCCCCAGACCCGGCGCCGGTTGGTGCTGCTGGCCAGCCTCACCCACGCGGTCTCGCCTGCCGAGGTGGTGCGGCGGCATCGTCGCGGCCTGCGCACGGTGGCCTGGGCGTTCCAGGATCTCGAGGACGTCGACGAGCAGCGCCGCACCGCGCTGCCCGACGCCGTCGCCCGCAGCGCCCCGGACACCCGGCGGCGCATCGACTACCTCTTCGAGCACGCCGTGTTCGACCTGCCCGACGCGCAGCGTCCGGCGTGCCACGCCCAGGGGGGCCACAGCTACAAGTCGATCTACGGCCGCCTGGCGTGGGATCGCCCGGCGCAGACCGTCACCACCGGGTTCTACAGCATGTGCATGGGCCGCAACGTGCATCCCAGCCGGCGCCGCACCATCACGGCCCACGAGGCCGCGCGGCTGCAGTACGTGCCGGACTGGTTCGACTTCACCGGCGTGCGGCAGCGCACGGCGCTGGCCCGCATGATCGGCAACGCGGTGCCGTCACGGCTCGGTTACGCCGTTGCGCTGGAATGGCTTCGATGAGGACGGTGGGCCTGTTCGCCGGCATCGGTGGGCTCGAACTCGGCATGGCGGCCGGCGGGCACCAGGCGGCGCTGCTGGTCGAGAACTCGGGCCCGGCGATGCACGTGCTGCGGCGCCGCTTCCCCGATGCCAAGCTCGACGCCGACGTCCGCGACGTCGTCGACCTGCCGCGAGGCACCGAGCTGATGGTGGCCGGGTTTCCGTGTCAGGACCTCTCCAGCGTGGGCCGCAAGGCCGGTATCGACGGGGCGCGCAGCAGTCTGGTGGGCGAGGTGCTGCGGTTGGCGGACGCGCACGAGGTGCCGTGGCTGGTGCTGGAGAACGTGCCGTTCCTGATGTCGTTGAGCCAGGGCGCCGCCCTGCGCCTGGTCACGGGCAGCCTCACGCGGCTGGGGTACCGGTGGGCCTACCGCGTGGTCGACACCCAGGCGTTCGGGTTGCCGCAGCGGCGCAATCGGTGGTACCTGGTGGCCAGCCGCACCGCCGACCCGAGGCACGTCCTGCTCGCCGACGAAGCCCAAAGACCTTCCGCCACATCGGATTACCCCGACGTGGCCTGCGGCTTCTATTGGACGGAGGGCATGCGGTCGTTCGGGTGGGCCGTCGACGCGGTGCCACCCATCAAGTGCGGGTCGTCGGTGGGCGTGGCCTCTCCCCCGGCCATCCGCATGCCCGACGGCGGCTACGTCACCCCCGACGTCCGGGATGCCGAACGGCTGCAGGGGTTTCCGGCGGACTGGACGGCGCCGGCGGAGGAGGTGGCGCGCTCCGGTGAGCGGTGGCGCATGGTCGGCAATTCGGTGAGCGTCCCGGTCGCGGCGTGGATCGGTGGCCGGCTCACCGACCCGGGCCACTACGACGCCATCGGGGACGTGGCGTGGGCTGGGCCGAAGTGGCCGCGCACGGCCGCGTGGGCCGGTCTCGACGGCGTGGTGCACGCCGCCGACGTCGGCCCGTGGCCGGTGTGGGCGCCGCGGCGGCCCCTGCACCGGTTCCTGGAGCATCCCGGCAAGCCGCTGTCGGCGCGGGCGGCGCGCGGCTTCCTGGGCCGCACCCGCAAGGGCACCCTGCGCTTCCCGGCGGGTTTCCTGGACGAACTCACCGCGTACGCCGACCGCGCCTCGGGGCAGCCGTCCTGACGGCTACGCCCCGGGGATGCGCACCCGGTAGGTCCACGGCCATTCCTTGGCGTCCACCAGGAACTCGTCGCCGCCGACGTGGGCGATGCCGCTGAACACCTGCACCGCGGGCTGCCGGGGAGCGCCGGTGAACAGGCCCGACATGTCGGCCACCAGGGTGATGCGGCCGCTGGCGGGGTCGATGCGGGCGATCTCGTCGGTGGGCCACAGGCTGGCCCACACCTGTCCGTCGACGCATTCGATCTCGTTGAGCCCGGTGACCGGCGCGCCGTCGCGGGTCACGGTGACGCTGCCGCTCTGCCGGAAGTCGCTGGTGGTGAAGGTCCGCAGTTGCCCGCCGCCGTCGGTGACGGCAAAGTGGTCGCCGTCGAGGCAGATGCCCCATCCGATGTCGGGGCTCACGGGGATCTCGCGCACCGGTCGCAGGCTGGCCCGGTCCCAGACGATCACGACGCCGTTCTGGTAGGTCAGCTGCCAGATCTGGTCGCCGACGACGGTGAGCCCCTCGCTCCAGTACTCCGGCTTCAGCGGCGTGGAGCGGAGTACCTGCCCGGTGGCGGGGTCGAGTTCGCGCATCTCGGACCTGCCCTCGCGGCCGGTGGCCTCGTAGAGGATGCCGTCGGCGATCTCGAACCCCTCGGTGTAGGCGTCGGGGTCGTGGGGGATCTGGGCGAGCACGACCGGCCGCACCACCGGCACGGTCGCCGGCTCGGCGCTGCCGACCGCGGGCCCGAGCACCTGGCATCCCGCCAGCACGGTCGCGACCACCGCGATCCTGAACATGCGCATGTCTGGCATGTCTACCCGCTCGGCTCGGGCGCCGCGAGTGCGGCGTCGTCGGACGGACCCGGCAGAGGTAGGGTCGGAAAGCCGGCTCGGTGAAGCAAAGGCTGGTTGGCCTCCGATAGTTCGACCTCGACTGCCGACAGGGAGATCAGATGAGTTCTTCAGGTGATAAGCGAGCCACGCAGACCGCACAGTCGAAGTGGCTGTCCAAGTCCGCGTCCGACACTCGCGGCTCCGACAAGGGTGAAGTCCAGTTCCACTACGACATCTCCAATGACTTCTTCAAGTTGTGGCAGGACCCGTCGCAAACCTACAGCTGTGCGTACTTCGAGAAGGACGACTACACGCTGGAGCAGGCGCAGTTGGCCAAGGTCGACCTGTCGCTGGGCAAGCTGGGCCTGGAGCCCGGCATGACGCTGCTCGACATCGGCTGCGGTTGGGGTTCGACCATCCAGCGCGCCGTGGAGAAGTACGACGTCAACGTCATCGGGTTGACGCTGTCGGAGAACCAGAAGCAGCACATCGAGCAGAACCGGTTCCCGAACATCGACACCACCCGCAGCATGGAGGTGCGGCTGCAGCCGTGGGAGGAGTTCGAGGGCAAGGTCGACCGCGTGGTCTCCATCGGCGCGTTCGAGCACTTCGGCTTCAACAAGTACGACGACTACTTCAAGAAGACGTTCAGCTGGATGCCCGACGACGGCGTGATGATGCTACACACGATCATCATTCCGGAGGACGAGGAGATCAAGGCCAAGGGCCTGCCCCTGACCATGTCGAACGTCCGGTTCATCAAGTTCATCATGGATTACATCTATCCCGGCGGCCGCTTGCCGTTGGCGTCGATGGTCCGCGACGCGGCGGTGCGCAACGGGTACACCGTGACCCGCGAACAGCACCTGCAGCCGCATTACGTCAAGACGCTCGACACGTGGGCGGCGAACCTGAAGGACAAGAAGGACGAAGCCATCGCGATCACCAACGAGGAGATCTACGAACGCTTCTACAAGTACCTGACCGGCTGCGCGGATCTGTTCCGCGACGGTTACACCGACGTCGCGCAGTTCACGTGTGAAAAGGCACCTGCCTGACGGTTTTGGTAAATTCAACGCGGTCGCAACGCATTTGGGCCGCAAGCGCAACGAGTCCGAGGGGTCGGACGGAAATGGGTCGGGGCAATGGTCAAGCAGAAGGCCGGAGCGGACATGGAGCCGCGCTATGACGACGTACAGGCGCACTACGATCTGAGCGACGAGTTCTTCGGCACGTTCCTCGATCCCACGCGCACCTACAGCTGCGCCTACTACGAGCGTGCCGACGCCACGCTGGAAGAGGCGCAGCTGGCGAAGATCGACCTGGCGCTGGGCAAGCTGGGCCTCGAGCCGGGAATGACGTTGCTGGACATCGGATGCGGCTGGGGGTCCATCCTGCGTCGGGCCGTGGAGAAGTACGACGTCAACGTCGTCGGGTTGACGTTGAGCCGCAACCAGGCGCGGTACGCGCAGGACCTCCTCGACGGGTTGCCCAGTGAGCGGTCGCGGCGCGTGCTGCTGCAGGGGTGGGAGCAGTTCGACGAGCCCGTCGACCGCATCGTCAGCATCGAGGCCATCGAGGCGTTCCCGCAGGAGCGGTACGCGCCGTTCTTCAAGCTCTGCAGCAGCCTGCTACCCGACGACGGTCGCATGGTGCTGCAGGCCATCCTCGGTCACCCGCTCAAGAAGTGGCCGGAGATGGGGATCCCGGTGACGATGACCGATCTGCGGTTCATGCGGTTCATCGCCAAGGAGATCTTCCCGGGCGGCTCGGTGCCCGGCGACGAGGACATCGAGAACCTCTCCCGGGAGGCCGGCTTCACCGTGGCCGACAAGCAGCTGCTCGACGAGCACTACGTGCGCACGCTGTCCACGTGGGCCGAGGCGCTGCAGGCGCACCACGACGCCGCGGTGGCGGCGACGTCGGAAGAGGTGTTCCAGCGCTACATGAAGTACCTGACGGGCTGCAGCGACTTCTTCCAGCGCAAGATCAGCGAGCTGGGTCAGTACACCCTGGTCAAGGGCTGATCAGGCCTTGACCGGCGCCTGAACCGCCCTCGGTCAGGCCGCGCCGAACGCCAGGGCGACGTTGTAGCCGCCGAAGCCAAAGCAGGTGCTCAGGGCGCTGCCGTAGCGGGCTTCGCGGGGGTCGCCGGCCACCACGTCGAGGTCGACCGCCGGGTCCGGGGTCGTGTGGTTGCGGGTGGCGGGCAGCACGCCGTCCCGCAGCGCCTGCACGGTGAGGATGGCGTCGATGGCACCCGTCGACCCCCAGGAGTGCCCGAGCGCACCCTTCGGCGCGTACACGGGGGGTCGGTGGGCGCCCAGTGCCCGATGGAGGGCGTTGGCCTCGGCGAGGTCGCCGTCGCGGGTTCCCGACGCGTTCGACACCACGGCGTCGATGGCGTCGGGCGCCAGCGCGGCGCGCTCGAGTGCCTGCGTGATGGCCGCCGCGGCCGACTCACCGCTGGGTTCGGGCGCGACGTCGTCGTAGCCGTCGGAGGTGATGCCTGCGCCCAGCAGCCGGGCCAGGATCGGCGCACCGCGCTTGCGGGCGTGCGCCTCGGATTCCAGCAGTAGCAGCGCGCCGCCCTCGCTGAACACGGCGCCGTTGCGGTGCGCGTCGTAGGGCCGGCACGCGCCGGCCGGATCGTCGTTGTCGGTCGAGAGCAGGCCCAGCCTGGTGTAGGCCGCCAGGGTGGCCGCGCCGATCCAGGTGTCGACGCCGCCGCAGATGGCCACGTCGGCCTCGCCGAGCGCGATGTGCTTCCACGCCTCGGCGATGGCGGAGGCGCCCGAGGCGTCGGCCATCAGGGGACAGATGATGCCCGCCTTGGCCTGCCGTTCCAGCCCGACCGCCGCGGCGGGCGAGTTGGGCATGTACATCTGGACGGCCAGCGGTGAGACCGCCTTCATCTTCTTGCTCTTGAAGTCCTCGTAGAGGTTGACGATCTCCTCGGCCGTGCCCAGCGCCAGCCCGATCGACACCATCAGCCGCGTGGTGTCGACGTCGGGTTCGCCTGCCGCGGCCCACAGGCGGCGGCTCAGCACCGTCGACATCTTCTGCAGGTAGGACAGCCTGCGGAGTTCCACGCGGTTGAGGTGGCTGTCGAAGTCCTCGGTGAGCGGGCCGCCGATGCGGACGTCCAGGTCGAACCGAGTCACCTCGGGCTTGTCCAGGGTGCGGATGCCGCTGCCACCGGCCAACAGTCCCTGCCACGTCTGCTCGGCGTCCGGCGCCAGGGACGTCGTCGAGGTGACGGCGGTGACGACGACGTCACCGAAGTCGCTTCCGGTTCTCAGTGCTGCCATGCCTTCTCATTCCCCACCGGCGGATCCTCTTCCCCACTCCACGGATATCACACGGGTACGCCGACCCGTCCACGGTTTCCCAAGCCTCGCACAGCATCGAGGCGGCGTGCACGTCCGTGCCCGGCGGGGGCCGTCGCGGGCGTCGCTAGACTTCGGCACTGCCACGACCGTGTGGTCTCAGGAGGTGGACGCGTTGGCCGCCGTAGCGCAGGGGATGCTGATCGCCGGCTTGCTCGTCGTGCTGGTCGCCGCCGCGTTGGCGGTGGTCCTGGGCAGACGCTCCCGGGCGCTGCGGGCGGCGCGCCGGCCCGTCGTGCCGGGCATGCCGACGGGCGCCCCGGCGGAGTGGGCGGAGGCGCACACGCCGCAGGCGCGCATGCACCGCCGCCTGGTGGAGCTGGCCCTCGAGGTCCACCAGCTACCGCTGGCGGACGACGCGACGGACCGGGCGGTGGCGGCGCAGAATCGCATCGCCGAGCTGGATTCGCGGCTCATCGCGGTGGGTGCGGGCCCCGACGCCGGGCGTCGCGGCGCGGTGATGACGCTGCGTGGCGAACTCGCCACGCTGGAGGCCGAGGTCACCGCGCTGCGGCAGCTGCCCCCGGCGTCGCGCGGCCAGGACGGCTAGCCGTACGGACGTCCTGCTGGCGGCCGTGCTGGGCTAAACTGTGACCAGCACCGGAGCCTGCGATAGTCGCATGGGCAGAGCGTGGATGACTCAGCGTCGAGAGCCCATGCGGTGCGACCTGTGAACGTGCAGCGTTGAGGGAGATCGCCGGGTGTCGGGACTTCATGATCCGAATCAAGAGAAGAGCAGTTGCGGCGTCGGCTTCCTGACGCGCAAGGACGGTCGCCAGACCCACGAGGTCATCGACAAGCTCAACGAGGCACTGTGTGCCGTCCCACACCGCGGCGGCATGTCGTCGGAGGGTGTCGGCGACGGCGCGGGCGTCAACCTGGACCTGTCGGTGCGGTTCTTCGCCGCCGTCACCGGCCGGCCGGACCTGCGTCTCGGCGAGTTCGGCGTCGGCAACTTCTTCCTGCCCAACGACGCCGCCTTCCACGGCGAGGCCGAGCAGGTCATCGAGACGGCGTTGCGCGAGCACGGCTTCGAGATCCTGGTGACGCGTGACGTGCCGGTCGACCACGCGGTGATCCGGCCCGCGGCGGTCAGGTACCAGTCGCCCATCCGGCAGTGGGTCTTCGCCGCCGCGGGCGGGGACGCTGCGGATGGCAAGACTGCAGATGGTAAGGCTGCGGATGATAAGACACTGTCGGACAAGGCCATTCACGAGGCGCTCATGGCCATCGAGGCCCTGGCCTACACTCGCCCCGAGCTGTCGGGCCTGTATCCGCTGTCGCTGAGTGCGCGCACCCAGGTGCTCAAGGGCCGGCTGAACTCCCACGAGGTGGTGCCCTACTTCTGCGATCTCACCGATCCGCGGATGGAGGTGCACTCCATGTTCTTCCACACCCGGTTCTCCACGAACACCGCGCCCAACACCACGATGGCGCAGCCGTTCCGGTTCATGGCGCACAACGGCGAACTGAACACCGACAAGAAGAATCGCCTGTCGGACAACGCGATCGCCCGCGCCCGCAACCGTGCGATCGTGCGGCCCGTCGGCCAGTCCGACAGCTGCCGGCTGGACCAGACGCTGCAGAACCGCGTGCTGGAGGACGACCTCGACCTGGTCACCGCCGTGGTCGCGATGATGCCGCCGGCGTGGGAGAACGACGCGACCCTGTCGCCGCAGGTGCGGGCCATGCTGGAGTACTTCAGCCTGTACGAGGAGAAGAACGACGGTCCGGCCGCGTTGATCTTCGGCGACGGCACCTACATCGGCGCGCGCCTGGACCGCCTGGGTCTGCGGCCGCTGCGCACGGTGGAGACCGCCGAGTACCTCGGCGTCATGTCCGAGGCCGGCCAGGTGAACTTCCCGCCGGAGCAGGTGCTCAAGCGGGGCCGCATCGAGGCCGGCGGCATGCTGTACTACGACCACCGCGAGCGGCGCTCCTACGGCACCACCGAGGCGCTGGAAATGCTTGCCGCCAAGCATGATTACCCGTCGATGCTGGCGCAGGCGCGGGTGCAGCTCGCGGATCTGCCCGCGGTGCCCCCGGAGAGCCAGCTCTCCCCCGCCCGCTACAACGGCGACCTGAACCGTCATCAGCGCTACGTCGCGTACTCGATGAGCCAGGAGGACTTCAAGTTCCTCATGGACCCCATGCTGGCCACGGGGCAGGAGAAGATCTCCGCGATGGGCTACGGCGCGGCCATCAACGCCCTGTCGAACCACGAGGGCGGCATCGCCAGGTACTTCTCCCAGCGGTTCGCCCAGGTGACCAACCCGCCGCTGGACAGCATCCGCGAGGCCGACGGCATGACGCTGCGCGTGGCGCTGGGCGCCAAGCCCAACAGCGACGCGGCGCCGGCTCCGCAGATCGTGGTGCCCACGCCCATCCTCACGCACCTGGACATGCTCAAGATCCGCGACCAGCAGCACACGCCGGTGCGCCGCTTCGGGATGCGCTACCGCGTCGATCTGGCGAATGCCGACGCCAACGTCACCGCGCTGGTGGCGGCCATCGATGCGCTGTGCGACGACGTCGAGGCGTTCGCCAGGGAGACCGGCGGCATCGCCGTCATCTCCGACCGGCACGTCGAGAGCGAGCTGGCGGCCATGCCCGTCATCATCGTCGTCTCGGCCATCAACCAGCGGCTCATCGAGGAGGGCCTGCGCGCGCGGGTGTCGGTGATCGCCGAGAGCGGTCAGTTGGCCTCGTCGCACCACATCGCGACGGTGCTGGGCTTCGGCGCCTCGGCGGTCTACCCGCTGGCGGTGCAGATGCGGGCCGAGGAGAAGTTCGGCCCCGACGAGGTCCAGGTCGCCGCGGCGTATCAGCGGTTCGCCAAGGCCGCCGAGAAGTCGCTGATGAAGACCATGGGCCGCGTCGGGCTGTGCACGGTCGAGAGTTACATCGGCGGCGAGTTCTTCGAGCCGAGTTACCTCGACACCGGGGATCCGGTGCTGCGCAGGTACTTCCCCAACGTGGTGTCGCCGGTGGGCGGCGTCGGCTTCGACACGCTGGCGGCCACCACCGCCGAGTGGCACGCGCACGCCCTGACGGTGACCGGCGACAAGGACGTCCCGCTGCTCGGTCTGTTCAAGGAGCGGGCCGAGGGTTCCGGGCACTCCTACGGCACCACCGCGGTGCGCGGGTTCGTGGACATGACCGAGGAGGCCATCTCGTTCGGTGACGAGGCGCGGCCGGAGAACCCGGACATGGCCGACCCGGCCTTCCTGCGCAACCTGCCGCTGCATCAGCTGGAGGGCGCGTTCGGGTTGAACGACGAGGCCTACCAGCACAACTCCTTCGAGGAGATGACGCCGCGGGCGATCAACAGCTTCGACATCACGCCGGGCTACCGCAACTTCGTGTTCGCGATGAACGCGGAGCGCTCGCGGCGCCCGGCGGCGCTGCGCGACGTGTTGGCGTTCCCCGCGGACGTGAACTTCCTGCACACCGCCGACGAGTTCCGCTCCGAGCTAGGGCAGTTCGCCCGCTTCGGCAACAACGGCTTCCAGGTGCGCGGCCTGACGTGCGTGCAGGACGGCGACGAGTTCACGCTGCGGTTGAGCCACAGCGCGCATCGTCTGGAACCGCTGCTGGAGTCGCTGAAGCGCCGCTTCGGGGGCGACGTCACCGACGCCAGGATCGACGTCGACCGGCTGCGGGTGCGCGCTCGCGGCGCGGCGCTGGACTACCTGGCTATGGTGCAGACCGCGCCCGAGTCGATTCCGCTGGCCGCGGTGCAGCCGGCCAGCGAGATCGCGGCCACGCTGGCGTCGGGGGCCATGAGCCACGGTGCGCTGGTCGCGTCGGCGCACGAGGCCGTGGCGCACGGCACCAACATGGTGGGCGGCCTGTCGAACTGCGGTGAGGGCGGCGAGCACATCACGCGCTACGGCACCATCCGCGGGTCGCGCATCAAGCAGTTCGCGTCGGGCCGGTTCGGGGTCTGGGCCGGCTATCTGGCCGATCCGATGCTGCGTGAGCTGGAGATCAAGATCGGCCAGGGGGCGAAACCGGGTGAGGGCGGCCAGCTTCCGGCCCCCAAGGTGACGGTGCAGATCGCGGCCGCACGTGGCGGCACCCCGGGCGTCGAGTTGGTGTCCCCACCGCCGCACCACGACACGTACTCGATCGAGGACCTGGCGCAGCTCATCCACGACTGCAAGGCCGCGCGGGTCCGCGTCATCGTCAAGCTGGTGTCCTCGGAGGGCATCGGCATCATCGCCGCGGGCGTGGCGAAGGCCGGCGCCGACGTCATCAACGTGGCGGGCAACACCGGCGGCACGGGCGCCGCGGCGGTGACCAGCCTGAAGTACGCGGGCCGCTCGGCCGAGATCGGCGTGGCCGAGGTGCATCAGGCCCTGGTGGCCAACGGCATTCGGCAGAAGGTGGTGCTGCGCTGTTCGGGGGCCCATCAGACCGCTGGCGACGTGGTGAAGTCGGCACTGCTGGGGGCCGACGGGTTCGAGTTTGGCACCACGGCGCTGATGATGCTCAAGTGCGTCATGGCCAAGAACTGCAACATCAAGTGCCCGGCCGGACTGACCACCAATCCCGAGGCGTTCCAGGGTGATCCGCGCGCCCTGGCGCAGTACCTGCTCAACATCTCCCACGAGGTACGCGAGATCCTCGCGACGCTGGGCATGACGTCGCTGGCGCAGGCGCGGGGGCGCAGCGACCTGCTGCACCTGCTGGACCACCCGTCGAGCATCGGCCGACTGGACCTGCGGGCCATGCTCACGGTCGCCGAGGGCTTCGTGCCCGAGGACCCGATCTACATGGAGAAGGACTACTCGGTCGACGACGCGTTCCTGGCGCAGTTGGACTTCGGGGGCGTCACGATGGCGCCGGTGACGTTGACCAACCAGAACAAGAGCGTCGGCGGGCAGTTGGCCATCGACATCGAGCGCAAGCTCAACCACGAGGGCGCCGCCGGTGCCGCGGTGGCGACCGACCATCGCGGCAGGCGGTACTTCACCCCCGACTCCGTCGTGATCACCACGTCGGGGTCGGCGGGCCAGAGCTACGGCGTGTTCTGCAACGACGGCATGTCGATGACGCACACCGGAACCTGCAACGACGGCGTCGGCAAGAGCCAGTGCGGCGGCACCATCGTGGTGCGCTCCCCCGGCGGCGGTTCGGGGCGTCCCGGCGGCAACGTGCTGATCGGCAACTTCGCCCTGTTCGGCGCGTCGGGTGGACGGTTGTTCGTCGAGGGCGAGGCGGGTGACCGCTTCGCCGTGCGCAACTCGGGTGCCAGCGCGGTGGTCGAGGGTGCCGGCGAGTTCCTGTGCGAGTACATGACCAACGGCGCGGTGTTCAACATCGGCGGGTTCGGCAAGGGCGTCGCCAACGGCATGAGCGGCGGGTTCCTCTACCAGTACGACCCGGCCGGTGAACTGCCCACCAAGGTGAGCGCCGACTCGGTGATGCTGGCCCCGGTGACCGACGCCCCGTTCCACGAGGTGGCGGCCCGGACGCTGCTGGAATGGCACGTCGAGGCAACGGGTTCCGAGCACGGTGCCGCGCTGCTGCAGAACTGGGAGACCACGCGCCGGCACGTCGTGTACGCGATGCCGCGGGCGCTGCTGCAGTACCAGGACGCCGACGCGATCCTGGCGGCGAAGACTCGCAAGGAGTTGCTCGACGAGCTGGCGGCGTCGCTGGCGGGGTACCAGGTGCACAAGTTCAAGCGGTCCTACCGCGACGACGTGACGGTGCTGGGCGGTGCGGTGCCCGCGTACGGCGAGACCGACACCGAGACCATGTACGCGCTGCTGAACACCTACACGGTGCTCAACCTGGCGCAGCAGCTGGCGTTGTCGCGGCTGCCGGGCGTCACCGACGTGACCGATCCGGCGGTCGGCAAGATGGTGCGCAACCTGGTGCTCACGGAGGACTTCTTCTTGATCCAGAAGCTGCAGCGGTACGCCCGCGAGGCCATCGACGGGTTCACCGACGAGGATCTGGCGGTGTTCATCGCCAACAAGCGCATCACCGACTACAAGGATGCGCTGGCGCAGCGCAACGTGTTGTCGATGGACAGCCCCGGCACCTACGGCTGGATCCTGTTCCAGAGCGCGAAGAACGTGGACAAGATCGGTCGGCTGCCGTCGTTCGAGGAACTGTTTGCCGCGCAATCGGTTCCGGACGTGGTGGCCTCGCTCGACTCGTTGGAGAGTGCGTCGTGAAGATCGCCTACATCCCCCAGGACGCCCCGTTCAACGAGGACCAGCGGGCATGGCTGTCGGGTTTCCTGGCGGGCCTGCATTCGCGGTTGGCGATGAACGTCGCCGTCCCGCCGCCCCCGGTGCCCGGTGAGCAGACGGGGCCGCGGCCCGCGCTGCGGGTGCTCTACGGCACGCAGACCGGCAACGCCGAGGGCGTGGCCAACGACGCGGCGGCCGCGGCGAAGGCGCAGGGCTTCGATGCGACGGTCAGCGGGCTCGACGAGATCGAACTCGACGAGTTCGCGGGGTTGAAGTTCGTGCTGATCGTCACCTCCACGTACGGCGAGGGCGAGATGCCCGACAACGCCGAACTGTTCTGGGAGGCGCTGGCGGCGTCGACGGCGCCGCGGATGGAGGGCGTGTCCTACGGCGTGCTGGCACTGGGCGACACCAGCTATGACGGGTTCTGCCAGGCGGGCAAGCTGTTCGACACGCGACTGGAGCAGTTGGGGGCGTCCCGCGTGGTGCCGCGCGTGGACTGCGACGTGGACTTCGAGGCGCAGGCGGCCGAGTGGATCCAGGGCGCCATCACGGCGTTGGTGCCGGCGTCTGGGGTGACCGGCACGCCGAGCACGCCGCCGCCGAGTGCGGTGGCGCGGTCCGGGTGGACGCGCAAGCACCCGTTCGTCGCCGACGTCGCGGTCAACCGGCTGCTGTCGGGGGCGGGGTCGGACAAGGAGATTCGGCACTACGAGTTCGATCTGGCCGACAGCGGCATCGAGTACGTGGCCGGGGACGCGCTGGCGGTGATCCCGGAGAACGATCCGGCGTTGGTGGAGGCCATCGCGGCGCACTTCCGGGTGTCGCCGGACACGCTGGTGGGCGACGAGCCGCTGGGCGAGTTGTTGGGGCACCGCTACGAGATCAGTGCGCCGTCGAAGGATCTGCTGGGCGAGGTGGAGAGCCGGGCGGACAATCCGGAGCTGTCGCACGTGCTGCGCGGCGGGGTGCGCGAGACGCTGGAACGCTGGCTGTGGGGCCGCGACGTGCTGGACGTGCTGAGCATCGCCGAGGACGCGTTGAGCCTGGAGGAGTTCGTCGGGCTGCTGAAACCGCTGGCGCACCGGGCGTATTCGATCTCGTCGAGCGCGTTGGCGCATCCGGACCGGATCCACCTGACGGTGGCGAGCGTGCGCTACCAGTCGACGGGTCGGATGCGCGGTGGCGTGTGTTCGACGTTCCTGGCCGACCGCGGGCGTACGGCGAAGATCTTCCTGCAGCCCAACAAGTCGTTCCGGGTGCCGACCGACGACGAGGCGCCGATGATCATGGTGGGCCCGGGGACGGGCATCGCACCGTTCCGGGCGTTCCTGCAGGAGCGGGCGGCGCGCGGCGCGGGTGGCCGAAACTGGTTGTTCTTCGGCGATCAGCACCGCGAGCACGACTTCGTCTACGCCGAGGAAATCGCGGCGTGGCAGGACTCCGGTGTGCTGAACCGCTTGGAGCTGGCGTTCTCTCGCGATCAGACCGAGAAGGTGTACGTGCAGTCGCGGATGCTGGAGCACGGCCGGGAGCTGTTCGGGTGGCTGGAGGACGGTGGGCACTTCTACGTGTGCGGCGACGCGACGCGGATGGCCAAGGACGTGGACAAGGCGCTGCACGACGTGGTCGCCGAGCACGGCGGCCTGAGCGCCGACGGGGCGTTGGAGTACGTGAACACGCTCAAGCGCGAGAAGCGGTACGTGCGCGACGTGTACTGAGTTCGGGCCGGAGCGGGACCGGGCCCGCTCGGGGCCGTCCGGTCGCTGCACCCGCGCCGGCAGACCCGTCCGGTCGGTGCACCCGCGCCGGAAGACACTGTGCTCCCGGACCCGTCACCGTTCGTTGACGCGTCACCCATTGTTGACGGTCCCGGGCTGACCACCGCCCCTGCCGCCTCACCTCTTCTTCTCCGCCACTCCTTCCCAACCTCCCCTACCCCGCGGCGCGGTCCTCACCCACCCATCCTGTCGCTCGTTGTCGCTACGAGGTGGGCATGACCCCACATCCCTCGACTGAGCCCCCGCAGCGCCCCGTGAAGCACGTCCCCTCAGCGGTGCACGACCACCTTGCCCACCATCTGCCCCGACTCGACCAGCCGGTGCGCCTCCCGGATGCCCGCGGCGTCGAACCCGGCGATCGCGGTCGTCAGCGTCGTCCGCAGCACGCCCTCGTCGACCAGCCGCGCGGTCTCGGCGAGCAGCCGCTGCTGGTACTCCAGGTCGTAGCCGTACAGGGGGCGCGTGAACATCAGCTCCCAGTGCCAGGCAATGCTTTTCGACTTCAGCGGGTACAGGTCCAGACCCTCGGGGTCGTCGATGGCCGTGACGTGGCCGAACGGGCGCACGATCTCCGCGAACGCCTCGACGTTGCCCGTCGAGTGCGGCGTGAACAGGTAGTCGACGCCGTCGGGCGCCGCCGTGCGTGCCTCGGCGACCAGGTCGTGGTGGTTCACCACGGCGTCGGCACCCAGGTCCAGCACCCACGCGCGCGACTCCTCGCGCGAGGCCGTCGCCACCACCCGCACGTCGGTCAACGTCTTGGCCAGCTGGATCATGATCGACCCCACGCCGCCGGCGGCGCCCATGATCAGCAGGTCACCGGTGGACTCCGCGGTCAGAGCGAACCGCTCGAACAGCGTCTCCCACGCCGTGATGGTGGTCAGCGGCAGCGCGGCCGCCTCGGCGAACGTCAGCGAGGAGGGCTTGCGGGACACGATCCGCGCGTCCACGGCCTGCAGCTCGGCGTTGCTGCCCTGCCGGTCGATGGCGCCGGCGTACCAGACCTCGTCGCCGACGGCGAGGGTGCTCACCTCCGGGCCGACGGCCTCGACGGTGCCCGCAGCGTCGTAGCCCACGACGATGGGCGCGTCCGACGCGTCGGTGCGCCGCCGAACCTTGGTGTCGACCGGGTTGACCGAGACGGCCTCGACGCGCACCAGCACGTCGTGTGGGCGCAGCTCCGGCACGTCGACGGTGACGTCGGCGAAGGCATCCGGGTGGTCGACGGCGAGGCCGGGAATCGTTCCCACGGCGGACATGCTGGTCATGGTGCTCCGTTCTCGAGTGGTCGATCGTAGAACCGACACCGTGGTTCCCCGCATTCCTCCCAGGGAACACTCGGCGGGGTTCGGGTGACGGACGCAGCCGCACCGCCCTAACGTGAACCACCGGACCACGGCCACGGGAGCGATGCATGACGACGACGGCGACCCCCTCCACGTCGACGTGGGCGCCGCTGCGTTCGCCGGTCTACCGGGCGCTGTGGATCGCGCAGCTGGTCTCCAACCTGGGCACGTGGATGCAGACGGTCGGGGCGCAGTGGATGCTGGTCGGAGATCCGCGCGCCGACATCCTGGTGCCGCTGGTGCAGACGGCGACGACGCTGCCGGTGATGCTGTTGGCGCTGCCCTCGGGCGTGTTGGCCGACCTCGTCGACCGGCGCCGCCTGCTCATCGCCACGCAGGGGGCGATGGCGGCGGGCGTCGGGCTGCTGGCCACGCTCACCGGGGCGGGGCTCACCACGCCGACGGTGCTGCTGATGCTGCTGTTCGTCATCGGCTGCGGGCAGGCCTTGACGGCCCCGGCGTGGCAGGCGATCCAGCCCGACCTGGTTCCGCCGCAGCAGATTCCGGCCGCGGCGGCGCTGGGCAGCATGAGCATGAACGGCGCGCGCGCCATCGGTCCGGCGATCGCCGGTGTCCTGGTGTCGCTGTCGGGGCCCACCCTGGTGTTCGCGCTCAACGCGGTGTCGTTCATCGGCATCGTGTTCGTGCTCGTCTGGTGGCGGCGGCCCGCCGTCGAGAATCCCTATCCGCCCGAGCGTGCGCTGGCGGCGCTGAGTGCGGGTGGACGCTTCATCCGCAGTTCGCCGATCGTGCGCCGCATCCTGCTGCGCACCGCGCTGTTCATCGGGCCGGCGAGCGCGCTGTGGGGTCTGCTGGCGGTCATCGCGGCGGATCGGCTGGGTCTGACGTCGTCGGGGTACGGCCTCATGCTGGGGGCGCTCGGTCTGGGGGCGGTGCTGGGGGCGTTCGTGCTGTCGCGGTTGCGGGCGCGCTTCGAGCAGAACACGTTGCTCGCCGCGGGGGCGGTGGGCTTCGCGGCGACGACGGTGGTGCTGGCGCTGGTGCCCGTCGTCGGGGTGGTGCTCGCGGCGCTGGTGGTCGGTGGGGCGGCGTGGCTGCTGACGCTGTCGACGCTCAACGCGTCGATGCAGCTGAGCCTGCCCTCCTGGGTGCGGGCGCGCGGCCTGTCGGTGTATCAGCTGGTGTTCATGGGCGGGCAGGCCATCGGGTCGGTGGTGTGGGGCATCGTCGCCGGGGCGACGGACAGTTCCACCAGCCTGTTGGTGAGCGCGGGTCTGTTGGCGGTGTGCGGGCTGTCGCTGCTGTGGTGGCCGCTGCACGCGAACACCAGCAAGCTGGACCTGACGCCGTCGACGCACTGGCCGGAGCCCACGCTGCTGTTCGAGCCCGAGCCCCTCGACGGGCCGGTGCTGGTGCTCACCGAGTACCGGGTGGCCCCGGCCGACGAGGCGGCGTTCCTGACGGCCATGGGGGCGCTGGGCCGGTCGCGGCAGCGCACGGGTGCGGCGCAGTGGCGGGTGTTCCGCAGCGTGGAGCAGGAGTCGACGTTCGTGGAGACGTTCGTCGTGCGGTCGTGGGGTGAGCACATGCACCAGCACTACGCGCGCCTCACGGGTCAGGACCTGCGCATCGAGCAGGGGGTGGAGCAGTACGTCGAGGGCACGCCGGTGTCGCGGCACTACCTGGCGGTGCACGACGGGCGTTGACGGCCTTGGGGTTACGCCGTAGGGCACGGAGCTGTTCGTCGACCACGTGGCGCCGAAACTGCGGCACCGCGGCGCGGCACCTGGGGTTGAAGAGGGTGCCCAGTGTGGACGAGTGCCGTCGGGAACTCGAATTTTGATGTCACAGCGGGCATTGGTGAACCCATAGAGTGGGAGCCATTGACAGTTGAACCACCGGGGACATCATGGATCACCTGAGGATAGATGCCGATGAGGCATTCGCCGTCTCGCGTGCGGCGAGAAAACTACGGCGGCATCGTCATCCAAGCTGGTTTCAACCACGCCGTCGCCGAACACAATTCGACACCCGGTAATCAGGGGCCACCGCCGACCAAACCCGCCGAGCCCGCCAGTTCGGCCGCCGCTCTGACGGCGCCGCCGTCGGCCGGCGGTCCGGGCAAGGGCCTGATCGATCTGATCGGACTGATGGAGCAAGTGGGTGTGCCAGTCCCCGACGGAGACACCGACAAGGTGTCGAAGGCCGCGGATGCGTAGGGTCGACTGGCGACCGTCTATCAAACGACGACCATTGCGGAAGGCCTCGACGTCGACGCACGGACGTTTCGGGACACGCATTCGCCCGAGGCGGACTTCTTGGTCAAGGATCTGGAGGAACTGCGCGACGCGACCAAGTCCGTGTTGGTTCACCGACGCACGGTTCCTCGTCGTGGAAACGCCGCTCGTATTGACTGTCGACGACGGTCAGGTCACCCTCCCACCGGACGCGGACTCCGACGAAGCGCTGCAACCCGTCCACCGCCTCGTCGGGCGTTCCGTGACCGCAGCCACCTATGCCGAGACCGGCTCGCTGCGCGTCGAATTCACCGACAGCGCCACCCTGACCGTGGAGCCGGACCCGGACTACGAGGCGTGGAACGTCCTGGGCCCCAATGGCTTACTCGTCGTCTGCATGCCCGGCGGCGAGCTGGCCTTCTGGAGTTCGGACGCATGACGAACGACTGGCGCCCCATCGCACCCGACGAAGTCGACGTCATCCGCACGATCGGACGACGCCCCATCAGCGCACATAACGGTCAGACAAGCCCGGTAGCGTAGCCGCGTAGCCGCACAGCATGCTCCGGCAATTCGAGATCAGTGTCGCAACGTCATTCATCAACTCTTCGGCATCGTCGACGTCGAAGCCGGGATCTAATTCCATGCCGTCCGCGTACAAGAACGTCCACGCAGACGCCCACGCGGTGCGCTTGCTGCCGTCTACCATCGAGTGATTACGAGCCAGGGATTGTGGCGAGTCCTAGTTTCCGAGTCCATCCGGATCTGGAGTCGGCGTGGTGTGATCCAGATTCAGTTGATGCTGCAGGCCATAAGGGTGTGGATGCACCTGCAGACGGCAGCGTACTCGGACGGCGTTCGGTTGAACCGCCCCGGCATGTCCGGAGAATCCATTTCTCGGAAGGATGGGGTCATGTCAGGTGGTTCGTCGCGGAGGTACCCGCCGGCGCTGCGTGAGCTGGCAGTGCGCATGGTCGCTGAGGTCAGCAACCAGCACGAGTCAGAATGGGCCGCGATGGGCGAAGTTGCCCGGAAAGTTGCGCCGGGAGAACGCCGAACTCAAGCGAGCCGACGCGATCTTGAAGACCGCATCGGCTTTCTTCGCGGCCGAACTGGACCGGCCACACCAATAGTCTGTCCATTCATCGCTGAGCATCAGGGCCGCCGCGAGGGCTCTCATGGTCTGCGCTGGGGCGTCCAGTCGATATGCACCGAACTCGTCGGGTTCGGTGTGCAGATCGCCCCCCCGACGTACAACGAGCATCTCAATGGTGAGCCCTCTCGCCGCGAGGGAACTCAAAGCCCACGTCAAGCGTGTTCACGGCGCGAACTACGGCGTCTACGGTGCGCGCAAGGTGTGGCTGGCGCTTAACCGCGAGGATATCGAGGCGGCCCGCTGCACGGTGGAGGGACCGATGGGCGAACTTGGTTCGCGCGGCGCAGCGCGGTGCGCGGCATGGCCACGCCGACGACCGTCGCGGATCCAGGCGCGGTGCGTCCAGCCGATCTCGTTGGGCGCCGATTCGGCCCGGTCGCTCCGAATCGGCTCCGGGTGGCTGATCTGACCTATGTTGAACTGACTGCTGACGTCACGCCCCCTGTCGTCGCTCTAGTGCTTTTTCCCTGCTCTACGGGCAACGCGTTCAAACACCTCGGTGCCGCCGAACGGTTGGCTGCGTGAGGCGGCAAGGGGCCCTGTCACAGAAGTCGCGCGATAATCAGAACTCCAAATGAGCGTGACGAAGTCCCGGACATCTCAGCAATGTTCCGAGTCAACCCACTCAGCTGGACATCTCAGAAAGTCCCAATTCAACCGCCCGCATCATCGACGCCGACCCGGAACCATCCGCGTAGCGGATAAGAGCTTTGTCGGCATTCTCGGTGATGAAGCCTGTCGCTGCGTGTGCGGCGCGTCGGGTCGCAATGACGATCAAGTCGGCATTTCGGGCATGCTGCCGCAGCGCTGGATTACCAACCTTGTCAAAGGAAGCGCGGACCTTGACTGACGGCCACTGAAGTCTGGCGGCCTTCTCAACCCGCGCGAGGCATCCTTCGTCAAGGCTGTAAATGAGGATATCGGCCGAAAGTGCTTCGATGCCGAATTCGTCGCGTTCCGAGTCCTTTTCGACCCAGGAGAGTTCAAGCCCAATGTCCTCGGTGACGAGCGAAGCGAGACGCCGCAGCGCCGGGGACAGCTTGCGTCGCAGGTGGTGAAGCGGCAAGACCAAGGCGGCGACAAATGATGTGCGCGCCTCGGATTCGCCGATTGGACCGGAGGTGACGACATCGGCAATGTCGAGGATCCGACCTGCCGCGTTGGGTGCTACAAACTGGGGGGCGTATGACCGGAGATCATCGAGAAGACTCCGGTACTGCGATATGGGCGGCGAGGCTCGCAGGAAAATTTCGAGTAGGGCGCACATTGCGCCGAGATCAATTGGACCGAAGCGCTCGGAAATCAGGAAATGATTAAGCATCGCTTTGGCGGTCTTCGCCGCCGGATGGTTCGGATCATCGGCATCGAGGAATACCGCCACGCCGCTCAGCAGCGCGTCAGTCGCGGTCTCGGGTAGTTCGTCGATTGCGTCGGCTAGCTCCGCGTCAATTGTCCACGGCGGAGCCCAGTCGCGCGTCTGATCGAGATCCAAATCGGGCGCGTGCAGTTGCTCCAGTCGCTGCACCCAGGTGAGCCAGGAGTTGATCCGCGTCGGCGGTTCGTCGACCTCGGCCGCCGTCTCCTCGTTCGCAGTCCGGTCATCCGTCCCGACGTCCTCGAGAGAAGGAAGCAACTCCCCGAATAGCTCAGTGGGGATGGCGCCAGTTCCTACCAGGTCGGCCGCAAGGGTCGCGTCACCGCGCGCGACGGCGACCACTGCGCCGACGGCGATGGCGTCTGGATCGTCTGCTTTGCGAAGCCCGGCGTCGACGAGCAGAGCCACGTCAGGGTCGGCTCGGCTCAGTGCGTCGGCGGCGTCAGCGAGGTTCGAATTCGTAAGCGGCAGTTCCAGATTGATGCGAGCCCAGGCCGACAGGACAGCTTCACGAACCAACAGTGGCGGCTCCGAATAGACAATCGTCGGCAGTGAGCCGTGCGTGAGGAGAGCGGAGTCTTGTCCGAGTCGCGCGAGTCGCCGGATCTGCAGGTAGGCAAGGTTCTCGTGGGAGATGCCGCCCAAGGTTTCGATCTCGTGCAGAATCTTCGCCGAACTATCTACGGAACCGTTCGCGAGAGCCATCTCGAACTCGCGCAGCATCCGTCCGATCGGACGAGCCACGTTCGGCCGGCGGATTGGCAGTGCGAGTAGGGAGTCGACCAAGCGCTTTATCGCGGTGTAAACCTGTTTCGTGGTCTGCGGGTCCGGTCGCAGTAGGAATGTAGTGCCGGGACCGACGAAGTCCAAGATCGAAGCTTCCACTGGATCGTTGGACTGAAGGTTCGCCACCCTGCCGTCGAAGGCGCACCAATGGTGCGCGACCGCGGCCTCGACCAGAGGGCGTATGCGCCCGGCGTGGGCGGTGTCCCAGCAAATGACATAATATGCGGCCGCGGGCCAGGACTTCTCACGACGAGGCAGCACCAGCGGACACTCGCCGCGCGTCTGCAGAACTTCGAGAAACGGTTGCAAGGCAGTGGGGGCCGGTTGTTGCGGGTCGGTCCTCGGCCAGATTGTGTTTGTCGGCGAGTAGAAGCGAGATAAGAAAACCTCGGGCGTCAAGCCAGTCATGATTGTGTGCCGATCCACCGTGTTCTGACTTCGAGACGTTGGCGTGCAGCGTCGGCGGCGTCGACTTCAAAATCCATCGCTTCTTCGTTGAGTTCTAGTCCGTGCCATGTGAAGTTCATCGATCCTTTGAGTGTCCAGTTTGAGCCGATCAGAATCTTCTCGTGAAGGTCGCTGCTGGAATACAGGTGCAGATACTCGCGGACACACGAGCGGCGCAGCCTATCGACGAACTGTTGGTTGTGCGGAATCTCTCGGACGGCAACGTGGACATGCGTGTTGCGCTGGGTAAGGAGCGCAAAGACGTCGCTCAGGCTGAGGGTGCTTCGCGAATCGGCACCGAGAATGGCGTCGAACTGGCGGATTGAATTGTCGATGACGACAATGTCACTGACCCATCCGCTCACCAGCCAGAATTCCGGACTGGGCGCACAAAGTTCGGACAGAAGTGCGGCGGTGAGAATGTCGCCGATGGCAAGGCCGGTGCGGGGTCGGGTTCGAACGGTTCGTTTGCTGCTCATTGCGGCGCCTCCGAAAGCGAAAGGCTCGCCTCCAGTATCCCGCGCTTTTGGCGGATGCCGGTGACCCGCCCGAAGACCCGCAGGCCGTTTCGCTCGGCGGCGGTGACCATCGCTCGTCGCATTCCCTCAGCCAGTATCGCCCGATGTTGGTACGGCGCGGTGAGAACTACGCGGCCATCCGTTTCCAAAGCTTCGACATATTCCTGCAGCCAGTTCGGCTGTGTCACATCAACTGCGGGCGGTCGTTCGGCGACAACGCCTTCCAAGATCAGGCGTTCGACTACGACGTCGTCACGATATGGGTGCCAGTGCTGGAGTCGTGGTGCGCGGGCCAGTGGCCCACGCAGCCAAAGCAGGGAGGATACGGCATCGGCAGTGAGTGGAGCCACACTGAAGCCGAGATCGCCCTCAGCAGCATGGAATACGAGAGTACGCGCGTCGATCTCTACCCCTAACTGACTCTCACGTTGTGTCCAGACTTCGGCCAACTCGGCGAGGAGGTGGTCGATGGCGGGCGTCGATCCTGGGCGCAACAGTCGGGCAGCGAAGGTCGAGACCAATAAGTGTCCGGGACGACCGTCCGATTCCGCCCACGCGGTCAATAGGCCCTCCAACGCGCTGTCCATCTCCGAAACTCCGGTCGCGCGACGAAACTTCGCGACCGACTGTGTGATGGGGCTTGCCGGATCGCGAAGGCGAATCAACACTTCTTGCATTGCCTTGTCCACCTCCTCGGCATCGGTGGGAGCGGAAGCACGCCCGACCGAGTCCCAGAACCTACGCGGATCCTCGGCGTAATCGCGATGCAGGGCTTCGACGAGACCAAGACCACCTAGTGATGTCTCGGACACGATCAGCGTGTATTCGAATGTTCCGGTGTCGAATTCGACATCGACCGCCAGGTCGGATTCCTCTGCGTCAGGAAGGGCCTCCTCAGCGGCAGCCAGAATGGCGTTGGCCAACGTGTCGAGAAATACGCGGTGAAGGAGATCAGCCGTGCGCGCGTGCGGATCGGGCTCCACGAGCAGGCGACCGTGGTCATCGAGCACTGCGCGTACAGTCGAATTCGTTGAAAGGGCAGTTAGATCGGCGAGTGTCCGCCCCTGGCCAGCGACGCCGTGATCATCGCCGCGGTAGGCGATCGCAAGAAACCGCGCGAGGTCGGTGGCCCACCCTCCATCAGCCAGATATGCGGGAACGCTGGCAACGTCTTCCCCAGCGAGTCCGCGAGCGATGAAGGCGTGCAAATAGATCTCGGCGAGTCGTTCTCGCTGGAAAAGATTGGCCAGGTCGTCCAGACGCGTGTCCTCGAGGACGCGGCGACGGAAGACGAGCGTTCGCCAATGCGGCGTAGCTGCAAATTCTTTGAGAAACGGGTCCGCGAAGGAACCGATTCGGCCGGTGACGATCATCGCGTCCACCTCCAACTCGAAGCCGAGCGCTGCTGGGCTTCCGCCATTCGCGTATCGGACATGGACGGGCGTCCGGGTGCCATCTTCCAGTAGCGATTCGCCGTCGGAACCGATCGTCATGCGACGGACCGTAAGCGGTGCTCCTGCAATGTGAAGGGCAAAGCCGCAGGTTCGAACGAAGTCGGCCCATACGGACGGCGTCGGAACGCCCGCGTCGTAGATTGATGCCTGGTCATAGATGAACGCCGATTTCCACGCAGGCGTGGCGTTGGACGAGTCTTCGACGTTTGGCGGTGGCGATGTCAGGTGCATCGCGAGCGGGCGGACGACGTCAAAGGTCTGCCCCGCCGCGGTCGTCCAGACGCCTAACCTATGACCTCGGGCCACGACGTCGGTGAGTTCGAGTTGCTGGCTCGGCGGGACCGGCAGCCAAGTACGTGCGCGAGCGCTCGCGTAGCCAAACCTGCGACTGACTCTGCCCGGCACCGCCTCCCGAAGAGCTTGAGCCACTCCCATGGTCTCGTCTTGATCACCCAGGTCGACGGGTAGTTCGAACTGAACGTCTGGAGCATTAAGGGAGTTGAATAAGGCCTTAGTCATGAACTCGGGCAGGGGCGTTCGTTCCTGCGCGCCGGGATCGAGGGAACCTGGCAACGTCTGCCAGTCCGATTCCAGGCGACGCAGCGCAGTGGGCACGACCGAGAGAAGCAGCGCGCGGGGTTCCTCCCACAGCGCAGCCTGGACCTCGTCGGTGCTCAGCATCAGGGATCGTCGCAGGTGCTCGGCCAGGTCGTGCTGAACGTCTGTGTTGGACAACAGTTCACGCAGCACTCTGACGACATCGCTCGTCTTGGGGTCAGACCAGTCGGTCCACGGTGGGGCGAGGATAGCTCGAACATTCGCCGAAGTCCTGCGGCCCACCCAGTCGAGCAGGGAGTGCGTGGACTGCATTTTCACCACGTAGCGGTTGTTGATCGGGAGCGATCGCGCGTCGATTTCTGGGTCCAGCAGTTTCTCGTAGGTCTGATAGGCGATCCGGTCTCGACCGAAGTCCGACAGAACAACTACGGTGATCGGCCGCATCTCGAGTTGGCGCCCGGCACGGCCTCGACGTTGCAGGAAAGAGGCTAGGTCGCGAGGTGCCTTGTGCTGGATAACGGCTCCGACGCGAGGGTCGTTGAATCCGACCTCCAGCGACGAGGTGGCGGTAATGATGTCCGCACTGGAGTCGGTGCCAACGTCCTGCGAGGATGTTCGGGCGATCCGCAAAGCCCTATCCATGCGTTGGAGCCTCGAGGGCAGGTCCCAGGACTGTCCCTCGACATACCGGGCCCCAGCTTGTGGCGCTTGTGGGCTTCGTAAGTCGGCAAGGATGTCGCCGCGCCCTCGCCTTCCGGTACGCACGCCTTCGGCGCTGCGAAGGTTGTCAAACAGACGGTTGATGACGTCCAGATTGTCGGTGAAGGCGAAAGCGCGGGAGCCATAGATCCCGGGCTTGTTATCCAAGACGCGGCCGAGCAACATTGCCGTCTGGATGGTCGTCGACAGCAACGAGGCGCCAGAGATCGGATCGCCGCGCAGGACTATTCCGTATTCGCGGCTGATAGGGCGCATATCTTCGGCGGTAGGACTAATTACCTCGACGAAGCTGCGGTCAGTCCCGGTCAGGGCGGCGAAGAAGTCGCGGGCATCGCGCAGGGTAGCTGACAGACCCACCATCACCGGATTGGCCGTTCCCCTGCGACGGTTCGCGTAGCGCCAACGTCGCAGCATCAGCCCTACTTGCGCCCCATGCACTCCGGAGTACGTGTGAACCTCGTCGAGGAGGACCAGTCGCGTGCCGTTGGCGCCTTGCCAGCCCAATAGCCGCCCCAATCGCGGGTCGGTGGACTGCTGACTGAGCATCTCGGTGGAACTAAAGAGAATATCGGGCGGATTCTCGACCATCGAGGTGCGGGTCAGCGCGAGGGTGCCCGGCCTGGTCGTATAGCCACAACTGGAACACGCGAGTCGCTCGATTTGCGCAGCGCGATCGGCGTCCGACCACACCATCGCGCCGAGACAATCAGTTGTGGGACAGGGAAAGTACGGGCATGCCCAACCTTGTCCGTCGCGCTTCCACTTGGTCGTCTTGTTCCGACCAATCGCATTCGAATCCTTCGGAGTATCGCCGTACAGCAACGCGATACGCGCCATTCGAGAGCCGTCGCCCCCTAGCGGTCCTACCAACTCGATGGTCCGCAGCGCCTCGCGTGCTTGGTCACGGAGGAGTTCGTTGCGTGGGTACAGTGCCAGGGTGTGCGGGCCCGTCCGGGGTGTGTGCGCGGTCGCGGCGATGTCGAGAACGGCGGGGAGGTAGAACGCGAGGGTCTTGCCCGAACCCGTTCCTGCGGTGACGATTCGAGCAGAGACAACGGAATCTTCCAGCGCGGAAAGAACGGAGAAGGTGGCCTGAATCTGAAACCGGGCCAGTTGAGATCCCCCGACGATGCGCGTGAACATCTCGGCGTGTACCGGAGTCCACCCGGGGGCCTCGGATAGGAGGCGGAGGGCATCGTCCGACGCGATTGAGCGGCGTGGATATCGTCGTGGCCCAACGCGGAGTCGGTAGTCAGCCACCAGGGCGTTTGAGTTGCGCCACCAGCCCGCGACGTTCGGGTCATTGGGCGGAAAGAGTTGGCGCAAGGTGCGCAGCAATCGCAGCGTCTCGCTTAGCCTGGTGCGGTAGCGCGGTGTCGCCTCGGGTAAGCGGTGCAGCAGACCTGCGTCCAAGAGGTAGTCCAGGTATTCATCAATACTCGGCAGGACTGCGTGCGGGTTCTTCGCATCGAGGTCGAGTTGGTCGCCTATTGCTTTCTCGACCTCTACCCGACTGAGAAAGCCATCGACGATGCCCCAGGAAAGCAGCGGGAGCTCTAGATCCTCGAGTCGGCTCAACAGGTCTGGGACTCCTGCCCAGCTGCCGCCGGTCACGACGAAAGCTCGAGGTAAAGCTGGTCCGCCATCAACCCGTCTTCGCGCAACATTCGCAACTCGTCGTCGGTGAGATCGGCGAGTCGCACGCGCCCATTCTCGAACTTTGCAAGCACTGCATCGAGGCTCGACTCCTCCACGTCGCCGAGACGGTCGCGCACCGATTGAAGTGTTGTCAGGAACATGACGACGTCGCCCGAGCTCAGCCTGGGCGAAACCGCATTCTTCCTCAGCTCTTCGATCCGGCTCGTTACGTACGCGCGGTCGGCCAGGCCGAGTCGTGGTACAAGACTGTGGGGCAACTGCGCGATGGACGCCCCAGCCCACTCGCGCCATGCCGCCTTGTCGCCGGCTTCGATGTCGGTGCACGCTGTTGCCACGTCCCTGACGCGTGCTGTCAGAAACTGCAGAGTCGGCCGGCCGATGCTGTCAATCTGGTCGCGCAATTTTCTCGCCGGCTTGTCCAAGTCCTTCAGCGGTTGAACGGGGACGCCCGCCCTATCGAGGGTGCGGTGCAGTTTCAAGATCGAGTCAAGCTTGGCGACTTCGGTATTCAGTTTTCCGAGAGCAGTCTCGACCTGAGTCTGGTCTTGATTCTCCTTCTCGTCTTCGGTCTTGGCGAGCGAGAGCGCAGCGAGCTTTCGCGCTCGAATCGCCAAACCGGCGGGCATGGATTCCTCAGCCATGAGACTCGGGTTCCTCCACAATCTCGAACCAGTTCAGCACGGTCGCTTTGAGTTGCTCGTCGATGTCAGCCACTGTCCCAGTGCCGGATTCAGCGCTGGCGATTCCTGACTCAACCCACCGTGAGCTGTACTCGAGGTAGTTCGCGATGGCGGGAAGGTCCGTGCCGGCAACGGTGCCGAGTGTGCTGAGTCGCTGCAGCCCGCTTTGGGTCCTGGCGGACTCGAGCAACCTCTCGACAGCCGTGATTGCGGCTGAATCCCACGTGCGCGCGGCATCGTTGCGAGCGGTGACTGCGGAGAGATCATCGTGAACCTTCACAAAACCGTGGCTCTGTCCGGCCTTGGTCGCGTCCGCAATGGCGTCCACCGTTTCGCTGTACGAAGCCCCCACTGGAAGGTAAACGCGAATGCGATCGATCAAGCCCTGCCAGTGATCGATCTGTACATTGGCGGCGCGGGTCAGGTCCCGGAGTTTCCGGTGCGACTTCTCACACCACGCCGGTACAGCGAGACTCTCATCCGACGCAGCGAGAGCCTTGGCTTTCCGGATTATCGCCGTAAGGCGCAGACTGTCCACAGCGTGCACCGCTCCCGTGCCCTGGGCCGCTCCGACTCCGCGAAGTAGGTAAGCGACGACCGCGCCACGTTCGGCAACGTAGGAGTGGTATGCCGTCTGCCAAATGGGTGCGCGCGCCGCACTGTCGGAGCGTTGCCCGCTGGGGTCCTGCCAGAGCGCCGCGTTGATGTAATCGAGGTCCTTGGCTTTCGCTGGCAATTGGCCGCAGGCGGCAGCACCGCGGATCAAAGATGCGGACGCCTGCGTTAGTTCTTCATCCGTGACTGCCAAATAGCTGAGAATGCGACGCTTTGTTTCATCGACGTGCCCGCCGACAACCGCATCGAGGCGAGGCAGGGCTTCACCCGCACGTTGCCAGTGTCCAGCTTTGATCAGGACCAGGCCCTTGAACATTGTGGCGGTGCGCGCGTCGCAGGACAGTCGAACGATCGGTTCTCCCACCAGGTTCTCGTTGGCGCCGTCGATGGAGACAGTCCGAGAGGTGTTCGGCACCGCCCTGTCTAGCGTTTGCTTGTCGGGGTCTTTGATGACGATGTCGAACCAGTCGATGCCTGCAAGCAGCGCCTCACGGACGATCGTTCGTAGGTCTTGTGCGAGGTTTTGCAGGAGCGGCTTCCCGGTGGACCAGGCATCGATGTCATCGAGTTGCTTCTGCAACGACCTGGGTAGCGCGCCCTCGCCCGGCTTGTCGTCCGGTTGGCCGTCGTCTCTCTCTTCGCGCCGTGTCGGATCGGAGAGGTCGCCGGGGATGGGTGGGTGAGAAAACGCCGCTAGGACTCCGCCGTCGATCTGCTCGGTCCCGGCTCGTCCCCAGAACGTCAGGAGCGATTCGAGCCGGCCGGCTTCCGGCCCGGGATAGTCTGTCTCGATTCGTTCCCTGATATGTGTCGACAAGTACGACAGGCCGACCTTGGCCGATTCCGCGCCGAGAAACGCCGCCGGGGGAAACTCCCCGTTGCGGATGGTGTCGAGGTTTTCAGTGAGAACATCACGGACAGCTCGGCCGAGCACCTTGCGTGGGTTGAAGACAATTCGTTCGCCGTCCTTCTCGGCGCACGCCCGCACCGCGCGCAATACGGCTGCCTTGTTGTAGGGGTAGAGGCCGTAACCCTGCTCCGAGTTGCCGAACGCAGAATGGCAAGATGCTCGAAATTGGCATGCGTCGCAGGCATTTGGGATGCCGGGTGCCGACTGCTCGAGCTTCGCTTTCCCGACCCGGGCCGCGTTGAGATACCGGCCGACAAAGTCGACGAAGACCTGCTCCTCAACCCCTTTGGCATCGAGTTCCACGTCGACTTTGTAAGTCGGAGAGGAGACTTCGGCTCGCCTTCTAAAGGTATCGGGTAGCGAGTCGCGGTAATAGCCCGGCGTAACCGCCATCATCGTCCGGACGGTGGCGTATTTTTCAACACCCTGGATCTCACCCACCTCGATGATCGCATCGAGCAGGTCTCTTCGGACGCCCTGGATGAGTGCCACATCCTCGATCAAGAGCACGATCTCATGACCGACGAACTTCTCGCGAATCCGCTTGAACGCCTGGCTGACATCTCCCACGTTAAGGCTAGCCGCCTTCGTCACCGCGGCATCGAGTACGTCGTTGAGTATCCGGACCGCCTCCGCCTGTAAAGGTGGGGCCCCAGCGAGTCGCCTGAAGATCTTCTGGGTCGCCGCTGCAGCGTCGGCGATATTGGCATAATCACCGATGTCGGTCGGCAGTTCCTCGATCGTGAACTCGAGTGGTACGTCGGGTTCGGACTCGTCGCGGCCGTACAGCGAGTACTTTGCTCGTCGTTTGACAAACGAGTTCGGCCGAAGCAGGTGGTTGCGGAAAAGTGGGTCGAGGAAGAACAGTCGCAGTCCGTTATCTCCCACGAGCGTCCTCGAGAGCGGAGTATCGGCCGGTCGCGTTCGCAGCACCTCCGCGAGTTCGGCAAGGATCTTCTGCTCCATTTCCTCGAGCGTCATGCCTGTGCCGAGGCTAGAGAGTTTGCGGCGGATCTCGTCGAACTCCGGATCGTGCTGATCGAGCAACAGCTTTTCGATAACGTCCTTCAGGCTGGTCTCGGTCTTCTGCAGGTAAATGACGTGGCGATTAGGCTCCTGGCTGATGTTGGCGTCCATCCAACGAACCAGGTGCGACTTTCCCGCCCCGGATTCACCCAGTACGCTCGCCACGAGTACCCCATAGGTCGGTGACGCCGTGAGGAACCCTTCGAGGACCTGCTCTTCGGTCACGTATTCAACCGACGCTCGACCGCTGGCGTCCCCACGTTGTCGGGTTATCCGCAACGGGGAGTGAGTAGCCAGCAGCACCGCTTTGGAGGGTGTGGCAGCCTCGGTGGGGATGGTCGCGGTGACGGTGTCTGCCGACCAGCATACGTAGTTGACTGGAACGCTCACGGTCGTCATCCGTGAATCCTTACTGCCGATACGTAGCGGTCGCGCCCGTGGTCTTGCGCGTCCGGTAGCGCCATCACGCCGGACGGATCGGATTGGTAGAACAGCGACAGCACTTTGCGTTCTTCCGCGCTGGACAATGCCAATCCCAGCGCTCGGAGACCATTGTCGGGGTCGTTGCCGATACCGTCGTACACGGCACTGGGATGACCTGGCAGCACAGGCAATTCGTCTAGAAGAAAAGTTAGCAATTGCTGCACTGGTATCTCCTCGCCGACGGGGAGTGGCTCTCCGGACGGGTGGCGTATGACGTCAACCACTGCTTCGGTGGGGTTAGGGACAATTTTCACTCCGGTTTCCCTGAGGCCGAGTCCCGTCGCCATTGCCGTCAACGCAGACCGACCGAGACCAAGCGCTTTGGGCCAGTCCGCGAACGCATTCCATCGTGTGTCGTTGGTGAACAGCCGCACTGAGTTGTGCGCCTGGACGTATTCCCAATTCAAGGGAATCGCCGGTGACTGCCGCATCAGCCAGACCAGACCTTGGCGCAGATCAGGCGCCCCTTGGGCCCCGTTTTCCAGAGCCTCCGGTGGTATTACAAGTTGCCGCCGGAGTCGACGAATGAACTCGGGCGCGCCCTTCACTGTCTCGGCGTTGTACAACCCGTCACTGCCTTGTTGGACAAGCCCGAATTCCCGCAGTCCTCGCAGCGCTCGGATCGCGTGCGCGCCACCACTCGGTGTGCTGGCTCGCATCGCGTTCGGTGTGACCCACGCGAGTACTTCTTCCTCACTGAGATCGGAATTTTTCATAATCGTGCGATAGGTCAGCCACATTGCCTGCGGGAGGCAGAGCGCGGGACTGGGGTTGAGCACGTCCATCTACATACTCCCGAGAAGTGCGTCGATCGAAACGCTGGTGGTCAGGCCGGTGATGTCACGGAGCAGGTTTCCGGGCTTATCGGGGTCGGGGGTCGAGTCGGGACCCACGACGTAACTGATCAACCCGAGGCCAAGCCGCTCACGAATCTCTGGTTGAAGGGATGCATGCGATAGGACGAAGGCAATCGTTCCCGCGTAATTTTCAGCGAGGCAGGGTTGCGAACCGGGGTCGTCCAGGATGATGGGCGTCTGTGAAACGTTGCGTTGCAACCTATCTGCTGCGGCCGGCGCCAGTCCGGCGAAGACACTGACCTTTCGCTGAGCCAGTCGATCGAATAAGGGTTCGGGATCCTGGCCTTCTTCGTACCTGATGAACAGACCAGGACTATCTCCCCGCCAGGAGGCGAGAGGGTCATCGGCACCCCGCGGCGCCGGCAGAAGCGGACTGGGCTCCTGGGGATGCAACCCGGGTGATGAGGCTGGATCACGGCGGCAAGCAGGACATCCGCGACAAGCCGGCGCGGTCAGCAGTATCCCGCCGTCGTAGACCACGCGATAGTGGCGAGCGATGACGCGTCCTACACAATCGGCACCTGCCACAAGGCTGCGCAGAGCGCTGAGGGATTGCTTCTGTGCAGCATTGACGGTTTCCCGGACTTGCCCCAGGGCCTGTTTCCAACCTTGCTGCCCCTGCAGGTCGCCACGGAGAAGTTCGAACTCGAGAAAATCGTCGATGTCCGCGTAGAACGCTTCGCGATCCTGTGCCTCGGCGTCGGGATCTGCCCCGGCCGTCGGTACCCATTGAGGTGCACGCAAGCGGATAATTCCTGCCTGCGCCATCAATGTCAGTGTGCGCACATTCCATCGTTCGCTACGTCGATATCCCTCGATCATGTATTCCGGCAGGGTGCTCTTGCGAACGCGGTATCGGAGTGGACGGACTTCGGTACCCGAGGACAGGAGTCGCCGCCAGCGCAGCCACCCCAGTTCGTCTCCGATCATGGTCACCTGACTGAGGCTCGTCGCGATGTGTTCGTCATTTGGAACGCTGCAGAGATACGCGACCGACGGGCGGCGGTCCCTACCCGCCCGTCCTACTTCCTGGTAATACCGGTCAATGGTCTCTGGTAGGCAGGCGTGCACCACGGTCCGAACATTCGGCATATCCAGTCCGAGACCGAACGCAGAGGTGCCGACGACGACGTCCAGGCTCGTACTCGTCGATTCCCCGGATGTCGCCAGCCCGCGCCAACGTGTCATAACCAATTCGCGTTCGTAGTCGGCGGACTCGCCGGTCACGCAACCGACTCTGAGTAGACCCTCCGCGCGCAACAACGCGACCCAGTTCTCGGCGTCGATAACTTTGGACGTGTAAAGGATCAGCGGGCGGGGCAAGTTGCTGACCGCGTTCAGTACCGCTTCGACTCGTGCTGATTCGTCGGGGGCCGAGTCGAAAAAGAAGGCTGGCTCAGGCCGCAACTCCGAACCCCAGACCAATTCGACCTTGTCGTCACCGACTGAAAACAGGTTTGTGAGCAGGTCGAGTGGTTGCTGAGCAAGCGTCGCACTGAGCAGCAAGACCGAAGGCTTCATGCTCTCAGGTGCCCGCTCATGAGCCTCGCGGATCAGACCGGGCATCGTTTGGAACTCTGATCGGAAGTCGGAGCCCCACTGGTCGACCAGATGCGCCTCGTCAATGACGATCTGCTGTAGGTTGCCGGCCTCGGCACAGTCGAGGACGGCGGCGGCAAGCCCGGACACGAACGCCTCCGGCGAGGTGTACAGCAGGCGCTGCGAACCAGACCGAACGTGTTCGCGCAATTCCTTCTTGATGTCATCGCCAAGTTTGCCGACATAGGCGAACCGACCTATAGGGCTGAGCGTTTGACCTCGGCTCCGCGCAGCCTCAACTGTCCGGCGCTCCATATCGAGCGCCAGGACAATGGTCGGTACGACCACGATTGTGACGCCGTGCGTCGAGAGCAAAACCTTCGACCATGCTACTGCGGTCTTACCGCGCCCGGTCGGCAGCGCGATGGCCAGTGCGCCGCTCTCGTTGAGAACCGCAGCGCGGGCCGCCTGCCGCTGCGTTTCACCGCGATAAGTGTCGTACTGATGAGCGTGCTTCCAGAACGGATCGGCGGGCAGTTCCGTCGCGGTATCCAGTACAACGTCGCGGTATACGGCACGGACTTGCTCGCGCGCGTGCTCGATCGCGGCAGTCGAACCCTCCTCGATGCTCGTCGGTTGCCAGTCAACGGCGCGAATGGACAGACGCCCATCGACCAAACGTGTCGACAAACAGACCACCTTGCTCCACTGCTCCGCCGTCGGCCAGGGCGGTCCCACCGGCACGGCCAGTTCGGGAGTTCCGCCATAGGTAATCTGGGAAATGAGTAAGACCTGGCGGATCAGCGCAGCAATGTCGCGCCAACCTGCGTCTCCCGTTTGAAGATCGGCCATCGCATCTAGAAGTCGGCCGCACGCGTCGCTGCAATCCGACTTAGTTTGTGACATAAGGAATGCAGGCCAGGCTGTCAGTGCAGCCTGAACTACCGAGAGGTCATCGCTAGACAAAATCGCTCCAAGGCCGCGCCGCTATGACGACACAACTGACCGTGCTGACCCGGACCGACGGTTTTGTGACGGCGACCTTGATTGCGCGATCTATCGCGACCTCGGCTTCCAGAGCTTTGGGGTCGCTGACCAGGCCTGCTGCCCGGGATCGTGCGCGACTCTGCGCGAGGACTCGATCGGTTTCGTACCGCACCTGTTCTGCCGCTGTCCGGGAGGCGGCGACGAGATCCGAAACAGCGTCGAGGTGTGCACGGGCCGTCGTGTAGCACCCCGTCGCCACCGAATCGAAGTTCTCTCCACCACCTATCAGAGAGTGCAACGCAGCGATGCGCTGCGGGTTGAGGTTGGTGTCCCGACGGTCTCTACGCGGTTCGGACAAGTAGCGCTCGAACTGCGAATCCACCACTGCAGTATTCGAGTTGACTGGAACCCACACCCGGTGATGCATGGGACGAAGCGCAGCATCGGCGCGCCGCCGCGCGACCGGTTCCATCTCACGATGGTCACCGATCGCCTTGAGGACCGGATCAAGATCAGCCTCAATGAGGAAGTCAAAGCCGAAGTACACCAGTGGTTCTTGCGTCCACCGCCGATTGAGACGCCACATGGCGACAGCTTGGCCACGATCGTCCAAATCGAGCAGACTCTCGATACCGTCGATAAAAGAGTTCCCGCGGCGGAACAGTCGACGCGTCGGCCTCAGTTTCCAGCGGTCGAAGAAGCCGGTGCGGGCGGCCTCAACCTTCATCAGGCGCGTCAAGAGTCTGGCACCAACGAGCGGGTCCGCCCGATGCTTGCGTTCAAAAGTGATGCTGCCATCACTGTTCCGGCGACCGTCGAGTCGCAGTCCTTCATTTCCTTCGATGAGTTGGAGAAAGACCCGCTCGATTTCCGCGGTGTGTTCTTCGTACTGAGCGATGGCTAACGCCATCGCTGCGCCGTCTGCCTGTGTGCCGTAACTGGATTCCAGGGCGTCAACCTCATTGATTCGCCGCTTCTCCTGGGCGAGTGCCGATTGGATCGACTCGGTCAGCGCGTGGAATCCTTCGACTCCATCCATTAGCCCACCGGCCCAAACCTCACCATTCAGGTCGTCGACGGCCTCTTGCATGGCCGAAATTGATTCATCAAAGATGCGAAAGGCATTGGCTAACAACTTCAGCCAGCCAGTCACAATGCCCTGCCGATCAGCGTCGACGACCACAATCTGTTGAGCGGTCCGACGGTCGCTGTAACGGTCCACACGGCCGATTCGCTGTTCCAGCGCACTGGGATTCCACGGGACACGGACATGAATCACCAAGGTGGCGTCCTGGAAATTGCGTCCGACGTCGCCGCTATCGTCGGTGACTAGGATGCCTCCGGCGCTACGCCAGCCAGCGACCGCGTATTCGCGGTCTTGCTCGGATTGACTGTTCAGGTGTGAATGGACCTTGGTGGCCTTCTGGTCGTCACTCCTAAGCTGAGCAGCCAGTTCGGAAGCAAGGGTACCGCGTCCACAGAAGACGATCGCCCTCCCTGAACTCGCACGTGCCGCCGTTATGCTCCCGGCGAGGGACGGGAGTCCGTCCGTGTCGGCTGATTCGCGGAGAACCTCGACGACATTTTCTTCGAGTTGAACCGCAGGAGCGGCGTTCAGAATCGCCTTCTCCTCGGGCAACAGAACATCCGTGTCGATGGCGTTGACTCGGTAGTCGAGTGCGGCCAGCAGGTCATGCGCTGGGCCGCCGACTCGTGACATGAGCACGCCGAGGGCCAGGCCGTAGGCCGCCGGGTCCAGTTCATCGTCGAGCACCGCTGCCGCTACGCGCGAGGCCCACTGTGCGAGCACCGATGCGGCGGCGTTTGCTTCCTGCGAGTCGAGCCGACGCACTGCCGGCCGTACGCGTCCCGCGAAGTTGAACGGGGTCAGCAAACCCTCGTCGTCGAGTCGCTCCATGTCGATGACGTGCCTGCGGTTGCGGATGACGCGATGGTGCAATCGATAAGTTTCGGAGACGTGTGTCCGCACCGTCGCGACAGCCTGTCGTAGTGCAGCTGTATCGACGGTTTCGGGATCACTACCGGGTGGCCCGTAGAGTTGCATTGCATGGTCCATAGCCTCGGCGAGAATTTCGTCGTCGGGAATGATCTTTCGGATCTCGTCGAATTGCAGCTGCAGCAAGTCCGGGAGGTCGGCTTCCGGCTCCTCATCGAGGCCAAAGATCGCTAGCGCCAACTCTCGCCGGGCCAGGAGTAAGCGCTCGAACCCTTCCCGGTTCTCCCAGCGAAACAGTTGAGGGTCCAGCAAGTGCAACAGTGCGAGGTGGCTGGTGCTACTCCGCGCGAACGGCGTCGCAGTCAACATCAATAGCCGTGGCGCCGCATGGGCGAGGGCCGCCACCTCCTGATAAGGCGAATCCTGCGGGCCACTCGTCCGAGCGAACACGTGGGCTTCGTCGACTACCAACAGGTCGACGCCGAACAGGTCAGCCCATCGATCGGTGTCGTTGTGCGCGACGATATCGAAGGGCAGGCGGCCGTCGGGCAATCTAAAATCGTCCAAATAGAACTTAGTGAGCAATTCGGCACGCCACTGGGCCATCAATGCGTCCGGTGCGAGGATGCCGATTCTACGGCCGGGTTCGTCGAGCAGCAGTTGACGCATTACGAAGCCCGCCTGGATGGTCTTGCCCATGCCCACTTCGTCGGCAAGTAGGTAACGCTGCACCGGGTCTCGGATGATTCGCAAGGCGGCAGTGATCTGATGCGCGTGTAGTCGAACACCTGATGACATGATGCCTGTCGCCGACGCAGTTGCGGCCCGTTCCGCCAAGAGCAGTTGCCGAACCGGTTCACGCACATCGCGGTAGCGCGGCGACTCGTTCGCTCCGGTCAAAAGGACCTGGAGGGGGTCTTGCGTCGGCCGATCCCACCGCACCCGAAGCCGATCTTCGGAAATCGGGATATCCACGTCGGAATTCGGCGGCCGGACACCGTAAATGTCCGGTCCACCACCATAAATACGACCCGCGCGCCAATGTCCGTTGAGGTCTTGGAAGAAAACGCGCGTCTCGGCAGACAGCCGTACACGGTTGACTTCGCTAAGCAGCTTCCATCGCGACTCTACGATCGGTTGAGCAGCAGACTCGAAGAGATCGAGACGCACTTCACCGTCTTTGATGTCACCTATGCGAGCGATACCGGGAACATCGGGGTGAAAGACAAGCTTGCCGACATCTGACCCCATCGTTGCAACTCCGCCCCTTTTCGGCGTCACTATTTGTTGCCGGCCAGGCACGGATGCCCCAATAGGTTCGTCCCGTCTGCGCACACAACTGTTGCATGCACCCCCGCCCCCGTCGCACACGCCTCCCCCCGCAAAGCCTGGACCTACCCCCGCAAACTACACCGAGTCGAGCTGGGTGTTCACGAACCGCGCCCTTTGCGCCTCGCTTGTGTCCTGAACGGTTCAACAAAGCGTTGATCGCCGCGCTGCCGACAGAGTGTCGATTTCGACTGCTGTGGCTCGCCCGACGTGGTGGTCAGCAACATAAGGCGACGACCTCGGCACTGAATTCGATAGTGATATATCGTCAAGATAGAGGACTTTCGACGTCGGTTGAAGATTCAGCGGGCCGCGACGGGGTGAGTCCCTATTAATCTTGACGCCCTGGGCGTCCAGTAGGGTCGGGTTGTCGGATTCCTGTTAAGGTTTAGTCAGTCCGGTGAACAGCGCAGAACAAGGCTCGAGTGCCGTCGCGCGAGGTAGCGGCGCATGCCGCGGGCACTGCCCCGGGTTCAGTTGACTCGCGGGGTATGAAGTTCAGGCCGCGGTTGCGACTTGTGTGTGGAGCAGTTTGAACTCTATCGGGGTTAGCTTGCCGAGGGCGCGTTGGCGCCGGCGGCGGTGGTAGGTCCGCTCGATCCAGGTCACGATTGCCAGGCGTAGTTCGGCTCGGGTGCACCAGCGCCTGCGGTCCAGGACGTTGCGTTGGAGCAGGGCGCAGAACGCCTCCATCGCGGCGATATCCCCGTAGGCACAACACAGCCCATCGATCACCGTAAACCGCTGTGGAACAGCGCCTGGAGGAACTTCCGGGACCAAAACTAGCTGCCCCTGTCAGTGTGGACGATCGTCGCAACCGGCGAGCTCAATGCCACGGCATTCTCCAGGGCACTCACCGCGAGGGTGGATTTCATGCGCGCGTCGATTGAGTAGCCGACGATGCGGTTGGAGTAGACGTCCTTGGTGGCGCACAGGTAGAGTTTGCCTTCGTCGGTGCGGCGTTCGGTGATGTCGGCCAACAAGACCTGGTTGGCGGTTTGGGTGCCGAATTGGCATTGCACGAGGTCGTCGTGGACCGGTGGGCCGGATCGGCGGTTCAGTTGGCGAAGATCGACTAGATCCGCTCCTGGGAGCACAGCCGTGAGGCACGGCTCTCCGGCGGTGATCCCGCGCGCGGGCAGCTCATCAGCGATGAATCGGTAGCCGAATGCAGGTTCATCGGCGTCGATGTCGCGGCCGCATAGATTAGATGCGCATCGTCCCAATCCCGCTGAGAGACCGGCGCTTTGCGCCATTTATAGAACGTCTGGGTGGAGAATTGCAGGACCCGGCTGGTCACCGTGACGGGGATCCCGTAAGCGGCAGGGTCGAGGACCAGCGGGTAAGTCATTTTGGGTTGGCGTCCCGCGACAGGTGGCCGACCGCTCGACGCATGACCTCGGCCTCTTGCTCGAGGAGTTTGATCCGCTTATGCGCCTCGCGCACTGCGCATCCATTTAGTCGGCGGCCGGTGACGACCCCGTCTGTCCTCGGCCGTCCTCAAGGTCAGCGATCTTGAGCCAGCGGAGCAGGCAGGCCTCCGAGATGCCGAAGTCCTTCGCGATCTGGCGCAACGGCGCCTCGCCCTTGCCGGCCACGGCGATGACGTCGGCTCGGAACTTGGCAGGAACCGGTGTCGGCCGGAGATTGATCCTTCCAGCAAGGACGAATCCTCACAGGTCAGGAGTTCAACCAAACTGGGGGCAGTCCCCTTTGAGTGCCGTATGGAGTTCATACGGATTGGCCGTCCTGAGGTGCGCCTCGACAGCCTGGACCATCCGACTCATGTGGGTACCAAGGTGGTCGGCCGGCAGTCCAACCGTTATCTCGAACTCGGCGATGCCCGACTGCTCGATGACTCCGTCGGAGAATGTCAGGGGATACCGCAGTCCGGTAACCCCGACCTCGTCGATAGCAATCCCCCGACTATCCGGCGCACCCTGCACGTCCGGCAGCAGATCGGTCACCGTTCGAAACGCGGTCCACGATAGACGCATCCCGAGGTGCATGTTTCCCGGACCTGCACCGCAGTCATCATGGGCAACGACGACGCCAACTCATTCCAGATCCAAGCTGCGAGTCGCTCGCTGGTCGGGTTCTCCAGTCCTTCGATGTCGTTGAGGTAATAGTGATCGAGACGCCCGATGACTGGCTTGCACGCATCCTTGATGTTGCCGAAGTCGACAACCCACCCCGCTCGCTCCTCGATTGGGCCCTTCACGTGTACCTGCACCTGATAGGAATGACCGTGTAGACGCGAGCACTTGTGGTCGCTGGGGACGTTCGGAAGTCGGTGAGCTGCTTCGAATTTGAACTCACAGAAGACTTCAGCGGTCTCAGTCACGGGATTCCTAGGTACTTGTGGGTTTGCAGATTCAACCGCCACTTCGGGCGTTTCAGGCAGTAGTCAACGACCGCGGCAGTGTTCGCACGGGCGTTCGGCCCATCCATCGGTGAGAGCCGGAAAGACCCAAAATCAAGATGTTCGAATTGCGCCGGGTCACCTCCTTCTTGCGGATAGACCAGCTTGAATTCGTCACCTGAAGTCAAAATTAGCTGTGCCCCCACCTTCGGACTAACACAGATCCAATCGACGCCTTCGGGCGCCAGTCGCGTTCCGTTCGTCTCGATTGCGATGTAAAAACCCTGCTCATGAAGCGCATCGACCAGATCAGCGTCGAGTTGCAGCAATGGTTCACCACCGGTGCACACGACCATGCGGTCGTCGTGGCCGGCCTCCGGCCACGTGCTTGCGACGGCAGTCGCGAGTTCCTCGGCGGTGTGAAAGCGTCCTCCACCCACGCCGTCGGTACCGACGAAGTCGGTGTCGCAGAACTGGCAGATTGCACGCCCCCGGTCTTCCTCCCTGCCAGTCCACAGGTTGCAACTCGCGAAGCGACAAAAGACCGCCGGTCGGCCGGTGTGCAGACCTTCGCCCTGAAGCGTGTAAAAAATCTCTTTGACGTTGTAGGGCATTACGCGGCCCAATAGATCAACGGATCACGAAGTCCTGCCTCTTCAAAGCCTCTTAGTCGCAACAGACATGAGTCACAGTGCCCGCATGGGTGGCCGTCGGTCGTCGGGTCGTAACACGAAGAGGTCAAGCCGTAGTCGACACCGAGAGCGGAACCCGTGCGCACGATATCCGCCTTGGACATGTCAATAAGCGGAGTATGGATGGTCATCTTGGCCCCACCGACACCGGCCTTCGTCGCAAGGTTGGCCATTGCCTCGAAGGCGTTGACGTACTCAGGCCTGCAATCGGGGTACCCGGAGTAGTCCAATGCGTTCACGCCGATGAAGATGTCTTGAGCGCCAACCGTCTCAGCGTAGGCAAGCGCGAACGATAAGAAGATCGTGTTCCGCGCCGGCACGTAGGTGGTCGGAATTTCCGCCGTCAGTTCTGCACTGCTGTCGTGCTTGGGCACTTCGATGTCGGCGGTCAGGGCCGAACCGCCGAAGACGCGCAGATCGATGTCGGCGACGACGTGGCGCGAGACCCCCAGGGCGGCCGCCACCCGTTGGGCGGCCTCCAACTCGACGGCATGACGCTGCCCGTACCGAAACGACAGGGCGAAGGGTTCGTATCCTCGGTCCTTCGCGATGGCCAACACCGTCGTCGAATCCAAGCCCCCACTCAGCAGTACTACCGCTGGACTTCCCATTGAAACCTCCGGTGATGCGTCGGACTGTTCGGTTATATTATCTGAAACTACACCAACCAGACGACACCAACGCAGCGTAGTTTCCCGCAAACCGAGAGGGTCCATCGTGCAGAAACTGACAATTGTAGTCACCTGCACCGATAGAAAATCCCTTCAGCCCTCGCCAGATCTCCGGATACGGACCTTGCCAGAGGGTGACACCTCGACTCGCCTCTCCACCTGGAGGCGTCGCATCGCGAGCACCGCCGGCCAGCTGTCGCTAAACGATCTCTACCAGGGGGAAGCCTGGTTGCAGGCGAAGGGTCTTGCCTCCGACGCGACGCGCCACGCAGTCGCAGTCCGCATGCTCGTTGCTTCGGCAGGTTTGGGACTCGTCGACGTTACGAACCAGGCTCCGTCGTACGCTGCCACCTTCTCGAGCGGAAAGGACGACTCCGTGGTGCGCGACATCAAACGCCTTCCCGATTGGTGGGCCGCGCTCAAGGAGATGCCGAACACCACGCCGTGGGACGACATCGCAAACGGCCCTTTGCTGATGGTGCTTTCCGAAAGCTACGCCCGGGCGATGGACTCAGATCTCGCTCGAATCGCACAGCGGGGCGGGGACCACCTGCTCGTAGGGGGATGGCGCAACATCGAAGGTCTTCAACGGTTACCAGCAGATCGTGAACTGCGTTCCACCCTCGGAGGATCCGTGTCAAGCCTTAGCTTGCGCATGGCCCGACGTTGGTTGTCGGCACGAAAGGATCGCGCACTCTTCTCGAGTGACGACCAGGCCGCCTGGACTTCGTGGGCGACTACGGCACGCAGATCAGAGGTCTACGCGCGGACTCCCGCAAGCGACCCGGAACTCCTCGACCTGATTCGAGGCTTGATAGACGGTGCACCCGAACTCTCGGCTTCTCGGGCGCTGCGCATGCTCCGGGATAGAGGAATCGCGTGTGAGCAGAAGCGATTTGGAGCCCTGTTTAGTAATGTGGTGGCTACACGATGACCACGTCGCACGAACCGTTCATCGAACGCCGCGCCTTGAAGGTCGAGCAGAACTCGCATAGTCCGCTATATCTCTTCTTTCTGGCAGCTGAGGAAGTGAGCGAGGTCGCAGACGTAGCCCGAATCTCGCGCGATGAAGCCGGAAAATTGATTGGGTATCAGCGGCCTGAGCGGAAAAATCACGTCAAGCAGATACTCGACTACCTCAATTCCGGTGACGTCCTTTTCCCGAACGGCCTCATCCTCGCGCTACCCGACACCGTCCGATTCCTCTCGAGTCGCGGCCCCAAGGGCGCTGCCCGCGATGGACTCGCCACCGCGGGCACGATCCGAATACCGCTTCCGGTCAACGATTCAGACCCTAGACCGGCGTGGATCGTCGATGGGCAGCAACGCAGCATAGCGCTGGCTCGAACAGCGAACAGTCGACTTCCCGTCCCGGTGGCTGGCTTCGTCGCGCCTACGTTGGAACTCCAACGCGACCAATTCCTTCGGGTGAACACCGTGGCGCCGCTGCCCAGCAATCTGGTGACAGAACTGCTTCCAGAGGTAATCTCGGCTCCCTCGCCCCGACTTTCGCAGCGCAAGATGCCGTCGGCCCTCGTTGACATGTTGAACCAGGATCCGGCCTCGCCGTTCTTCGGTCTTATAAAGCGGGCATCGACGGAGGCCGATGACCGACGTGCCGCGGTCGTTACAGACACCAGCCTGGTTGAAGCCCTTAAGGAATCGCTCGAATCTCCGTCTGGGGTCCTCTTCCCTTACCGAAACATTGCGACGGGAGTAACTGACACAGACGGAATACGGCATGTCCTGCTCACGTACTGGGGTGCTGTGAGAGAACTGTTCCCGGGTGCTTGGGGAAAGCCTCCATCGGAGTCGAAGTTGATGGGCGGTGTAGGCATTCGAGCGATGAGTCGACTGATGGACCGCGTGATGGTCCACGTCGACATGACAGACCCACAAGCTCTGGGCAAGACCCGAGTCGAACTGTCGAGGATTGCGCCTCGCTGCCATTGGACAGATGGCTCTTGGGACGAACTCGGATTGCCGTGGAACGAACTTCAGAACGTGTCCAAACACATTTCGGCGCTTTCCAACTTCCTTGCTCGCGCCTACGTCAACGCTCGCAAGGAGCAGTGATGAAGTTCTACTTCCCCGATAGTCAAGATCAAGTCAGCCCCACCTACGACTTTCTTCAGGACGAGCACTCCCCGTTGCGGGTACGGCAACGTGACGACCGTTACGCACACGAGGTGCTCACCGCACCGGCCTACGACGGAATCCTCGTGTCGAAGGCGATCGTCGACGGGTCCGTCAAAGGGGTCGGCAAGTATTCCATGCCCCAGCGTCAGCGGCTATATCGGCTCGGCGTGCGAAGATTCTTCAGGCTGCCGGACGGCGTTGAGACGTTGGGGGATTGCGGTGCCTTCACATATGTCAATGAGCCCGAGCCGCCGTACACCGTGCATGAGGTCCTCGACTTCTACGAACAGTGTGGCTTCGAAGCGGGGGTAAGCGTCGACCACATCGTGCTCGGCTACCAACGGACCGGAGGCGCCGCACCGAGTGAGTGGGCCGAGCGCCGTCAGATTTCTTTGACATATGCTGAGAAATTCAAATCGGCCGCAGAAGACAGAGGTACCTCACTTCAGTTGTTGGGTGCCGCACAAGGTTGGAATCCATCGAGCTACGCCGACAGTGTTCGCCATCTTCAGGACATGGGATACACACGAATTGCTTTGGGTGGCATGGTGCCTCTCAAGACACTTGACATCTTGGCGTGCTTGATAGAAATCGACCAGATCCGCCATGGAGACACTGAACTCCATCTTCTCGGCGTTACGCGGCTCGAGGCTATGCCTGAGTTCGCCGCGCTTGGCGTGACAAGTTTCGACAGTACTTCTTCGTTCCGACAGTCGTTTATGGACGACCGCGACAACTACCACACCGCAAGTCGGACGTTCGCAGCAATCAAGGTCCCGCAGATAGACGGAAACGTGACGCTCAAGCGTGCAATTTTGTCTGGCCGAGTGTCCCAGCGCCATGCAATCGAGGCCGAAAGACAAAGCCTTCAAGCGCTTCGGGCGTTCGACCATGATGATGCGTCACTCGCTGAGACGCTCGACGCAGTGATCGCTTACGAAGGGATCATCGGCGTCAAGAAGTCGTACCGCGACCTATACACCGAGACCTTAACCACATCGCCGTGGAAGTCATGCAAGTGTGGGCTTTGCGAAAAGCATGGGATCGAGATGGCCATCTTCCGCGGCAGCGAGCGCAACAAGCGGCGGGGCTTCCACAACTTGTCGGTACTCGCGGAGAGAATGAGAACGCTTCGGCCGTCGCGGACGGCACTCGTTGAAAGGGCAACAGCAGGTGGCTGATCATTACGAGCTCAAGGTGCCGGCAATCGAAGTTCGTCAGGGTGATCGCCAAATCTATTGCTTCGCAATCGATGGTAAGAGGCTCCTCGACTTCACAGCAGTCTCGCGTGTGAAACGCTCCAAAGACGGCGCATTAGACGGCTACCAGCGGCCTGAGGTTATGAGCCACATCCGCGCAATTCGCCGATACATCGAATCGCCTGAGTCGATGTTGCCCAATGCAGTCGTGCTGGCCTTCGATGAACGCGTGCGATTTTTGCCAGGCAAGAGGCGAAGCCCTGTCGTCTACTCAACGATGGGCGAATTGGTGATTCCGGTGGACGAGACTCTGGCCGATGCTGACAAGCCCGCCCTCCTCGTCGACGGCCAACAAAGAGTGGCAGCGATTCGCGATGCAAACGTCACCGAATTTCCCGTCGCTGCAGTTGCATTCATCGCATCAGGAGCAGACGAACAGCGATCTCAGTTCATCCTGGTTAACAATACGAAACCGTTGCCCAAGGGCCTCATTCACGAATTGCTCCCAGACTCAGCCGGTTACCTGCCGCCGAAGTTCGCACGACGGAAGTTGCCAGCCGAGGTCATGACAAGACTCAATATCGATTCGGACAGTCCGTTCCGGGGCGCGATCGCGACGCCGACCTCGCCGGACGGGTACATAAAGGACAACAGCGTTCTCAAGATGATCGAGAACAGCCTATACGACGGTGCGTTATACCAATACCGCGATCCCGACGACGGCTCGGGCGAGATCGAGCAGATGGTCCTGCATCTAAAAATCTTCTGGAACCTGGTCGAAGCGACGTGGCCTATTGAGTGGAAGTTGGTTCCGCGGAAATCACGGTTGACTCATGGCGTTGGGATCCAAGCCTTGGGATACGTCATGGACGCTTTGACTGAAGGCTACGTGGCGGACGCGCTGCCGACTGCGGGCCTTGACTTGCACCTGTCGGTTCTATCTGACATCACCGCTTGGTGTAGTGGCACTTGGGACCTCGCACCCGACGATCAACGACGTTGGAACGGATTGCAAAACACCCCTAACGATGTCAAATTACTCACCAATGCTCTGTTGGCGAACATTCCTCGCCGGCGCAATTGAGGCGACTAGCCGCTCTTCAGCAAGTTTCTCGGCTACACCTTGGAAGCACATAATCTCCAGACGATGGTCGTTACTATTTCGCCTCGAGAAGGTGAATTGATCCCAGGAGCACACGCTTTGCGTGTTCCGCCAACTTGCGGAACACGGCCATTCCACTCACCCTCGCCTCTAATCCTCGACAGTCCCACCGACCAGTGCCACGCTGGAACCGGACACCCACGACTGAGACGGAGCACCATGACGGACGCAACGACCGCAGCTGCCGCAGGCACCATCACCCTCGGTGACCTCACCGTGAATCGGCTCGGCTTCGGGTCGATGCGCCTGACCGGCAAGGGCGTCTGGGGCCCGCCCGCCGACCACGACGAGGCCATCCGCGTGCTGCGCCGCGCAGTCGAGTTGGGTGTGAACTTCATCGACACCGCCGACTCCTACGGCCCCTACGTCGCCGAGGACCTGATTCGTGAGGCCCTCCACCCCTACGCCGACGGCGTCGTCATCGCGACCAAGGCCGGGCTGCTGCGCACCGGGCCCGACGTCTGGGTGCCGCTGGGCAACCCGAGCTATCTGCGCCAGGAGGTCGAGATGAGCCTGCGCCGCCTCGGCGTCGAGCGCATCGACCTGCACCAGCTGCACCGCGTCGATCCCAACTTCCCGCTGGAGGACCAGGTCGGCGAACTCGCGAAGTTGCAGCAGGAGGGTAAGATTCGGCACATCGGCCTCTCCGAGGTCGACGTCGATCAGCTCAAGGCGGCGCAACGGGTGGCGCCCATCGTCTCGGTGCAGAACCTCTACAACCTGACCACCCGCACCGCCGAGCCGCTGCTCGACGAATGCGAACGTCAGGGCATCGCGTTCATCCCGTGGTTCCCGCTCGCCGCCGGCCCGCTCGCCGACGCCGACGGCCCGCTGGCCAACCTGTCGTCCGAGCACGGCGCCAGCCCGTCCCAACTCGCGCTGGCCTGGCTGCTGAAGCGCTCGCCGGTGATGGTGCCGATTCCCGGCACGTCCCGCGTCGACCACCTCGAGCCGAACGTCGCCGCCGCCGGCATCGAACTCACCGACGAGGAGTTCGATGCCATCGACAAGGCGACGGCCGACGCGTAGCGCTACCGCGCCCCGTACTCCAACGCAGGATCCGTCTCGGTTCCGCGACCACTCGAGATGGTCAACGCGTCAGGGGCCACCCGGTACTTGAGCCCGTCGGGCGGATTCACCGCCTCGAAGCCATCCCCCACCGGCACGGCCTTGTCGATCCGCAGGTTCGCGCCGTCGCGCAGTCGCTCGCCCTTGTAGTAATAGGTGCCCGACGACCGCTCGCAGATCACGGCCAACGACAGCTTGGTCCGGATCATCGCCGCCGGCGTCGTACCCTCGTCGCAGCGCGCGGTGTGTCCGACGAAGCCCTGCGCGTCGGTGCCCGACACCCCGCTGATCGGACTGTCGTTGGTGGTCGTGGTGGGCGCTGCGGCCTCCGACGTCGTCGACGGCACGCCGATGCCGCGCCGCGGCTCCGTCGTCCCGCCGCTGGACACCACCAGGCCAGCTAACACCGCGGCCAAGGCGAGCATGCCGGCGATCCCCGCCACCAAGGCCTTCTGCGAGCGGCTGAGCTTCGAGCGGCGCTTCGGCTGAGCGGGTCGCGGGGGTGCGAGCGGCGTCACGGGCAGCGACGGGTGTGACGTGTAGGCCGGCGGCTGCATGGCCGTGAATTGCTTGGTCCGGGGCGGGCGGGGCGGAGCGCTCGGCGGGGCGGGAGGCGTGATGGCCGGCGGGCTCGCCACCCGCCCGGACGCCGCGGCCGACGCCGCCCGCGCCAACTCCCCCGCCGACGCGTACCGCTGCGCCGGATCCTTGGCCATGCCCTTGGCGATGACCTCGTCGAACGCTCCCGGCACCCCGCGCCGCATGATGCTGGGACGCGGCGGCGGGGAGAACAGGTGGGCGCTCATGACCTGCCGCAGATCGCCCGCCTCGAACGGTGCGCGACCGGTCAGCAGCTCGTACAACAGGCAGGTCAGCGAGTAGACGTCGGCCGCGGGACCGCCGGGCTCGCCGTTCAGCCGCTCGGGCGCCATGTAGGCGCACGAGCCGATGACCATGCCGGTCTTGGTCACGGTCGCCTCGCCGCCCCCGTAGGCGATCCCGAAGTCGACCAGGTAGGCGAAGTCGTCGGGGGTGAGCAGCACGTTCTCCGGCTTGATGTCGCGGTGCACCAGCTGGTTGGCGTGCGCGGCGTCCAGCGCCGAGGCCACCTGGCCGACGATCCACGACGCCCGGCTGGCGGGCAGCACGCCGTCGCGCAGCAGGTCCTTGAGGCTGGCGCCCTCGACCAGGCGCATGTCGATGTAGAGGACGCCGTCGATCTCGCCGAAGTCGTGCACGGGGATGACGTGCGGTTCCTGCAGGCGGGCGGCGATGCGGGACTCGCGGCGGAACCGGTCGCGGAAGGTGGGGTCGACGGCCATGTCGGGGCGGAGCAGCTTGAGGGCGACCACCCGTTCCCGCACGGTGTCGTACGCGCGGTACACCTCGCCCATCCCGCCGATTCCCACGACGGACTGCAGCTCGTAGGGCCCAAAGCGCGAGCCCAGCCGTGCATCGACACTGGAAGAGCCCATGACCGCTACTCTCACCCTTTCGCGTGCGTGTCCTCGTGACCGCGCAGGTCGCTGCCCGTCAACGCTGACGGAGTTCCCGCATCTGTCCCGCTCAACCCGCTCCCCGCGGCAGGTGACCTGCGACGACGCCGAAGTCGTAGCAGCGCAACCCAATTGCTCGTCAGCCACCATACACACGTCGGCTGCGACCGACGACCGGGCGACACGGGGCGGGCAACCCGACAATTCCTGTCTCGAAGCTGGCAACCCATGCGAGATAATCGAGAGTGAATTTCAAGTGGAGGGGTGAGCGTGGGGGCCATTGACGGGTTCAACGCGACCTGGAAGCAGGCGCGGCAAACGTACGGCGAAGGCACACCGGCCACCGGGGAGAGCTTCGATCAAAGTTCCAAGCTCAACCAGTTGAAGTCCGACATGGACGCCGCGGCCCCCGGCGGCCGCTGGCAGGGCACCGCCGCCGACGCCTACGGCAAGGTCAACACCGACCATCAACAGGTTCTCGGCCGGATCGCCGAACTCGACCAGAAGGTGGCCGCCCAGGTCAACAAGGCCGCCGACATCGTCAGCAAGGGCCGCCAGGATCTCGAGACCAACCGCACCTGGGTCAACGACGCCGCCAACTCCACGACCAACGACCGCGCCGGCCAGACCATGAAGATGGTGATCGCCAGCAAGGGGCTGCAGCAGCTCACCGACATCATGCAGGGCACCGACCGCGACATGCAGCCGGTGAAGAACGACCTCAAGAAGCTCCAAGAAGAGTACGAAACCGTCTCGAAGACGCAGAAGTATTCGAAGGACGGCAAGGGCGACAAAGAGGACAAGGACGCCGACGCGCTCGGTGACGAGCTTGGAGAAAAGAAGGACGAAGAGCAATCGCCTGCCGAGCAGGGCAAGGCCGACTCCGAGGCCATGCAAAACGGGACGCTGACCGATGAGCAACGCCAGCGAATCGAGACGAACACCAAGCTCTCGCCGGAACAGACGACAGCGCTTAAGAATGGTTCGACGACCATTCCGCCCGACCAGATGGCCTACTTACAAAACTTCTCTCGTGAGTTCGGCGACAAGACCCCACGCGAGATCCAGCAAATCATGGAGAAGAACGGCGATACCGGCAATCGCGCCATGGACGCGATGCAGATCGCGTCCAACCCGAACATCACCACCGGCGTACCGCCTACCGACCCGCCCTCGCTCGAGCACCCCGCCGCGGGCGGCAAGTACGCGCTTCCAGACGGAATCCAGAAGGTTCTCGACGGGCCCGTCCTAACCGACGTGCAGTATGGACCTCCTGTGAAAAACCCGGATGGCTCTATCGGGATGCCGGAAGTGATCGGAGCAGCGCAACCGGTCGACGGGTTGAACTCATTGGCGGACATCATGCAGAAGGGCGACCCGTCCCTCCGCATGGGCACGGCCTTGGACTCCGGCATGTTCAGCCAGAGCGAACGACTCCTCGCGGAGTCGAACCAGTCGCCAGTCCCACTGGTGGACGGCAAGAACGACATTCCGCGCTGGCAGCACCAGATCGTCGATCCCACGTTGCAGAACATGTTCAACGCAGTCAATAAAGATCAGATGGTCATCCATGACGCGTTGGTAGGCCCTCCCCAGACGGGGGACCATGGTGAGCAGACCTTCCTCTCACCCCGCGGAGAGCGATTCTTGGACAACATGACGATGCACCAGTGGCAGGACGACGGCCTTGCTGCAGGTGGATTGTTCGATTGGGTCGGCGATACCGCCGATCACGACGTCAGTGACCGTGCAGCACAAACCGCGCACGCACTGGCGGAGTTCACTAGCAACCACTCTCCCGAACTACTCAACCTGCAGGGTGCCGACAACCAGTCTCTGGGACAGGTTAATCCGGAGTTGACTCGAGACATGGCCAGGGCCTTCGCGCCCTACATGGATGACATGGTTGGCAAGAACTTCGGCGGCAACAACGGTCTGTTCTCACCCCTAGACCCCGATGGCGCCTCCAATCAACCCACTCATACGCGACAGCTCATGAGTGTTCTCTTTTCCGATCAACCCCCCGCGGGACAACCGATAGACCCAACTGCTCCCAAGACCGCCAGTCAAATCATGTTCGACGCGTCCAAGGGATACATCGACACTGCGTTCGACCGCACAGCACTTTCGGTTGCCGATCCGAACGTGCCGGATGACACGACTTCGATGAGGTCCGCGGCGAAACTTCAAGCGGCGCTCGATCTTGGGTCATTCGACGAGGCGAATGACCGGATGGGCGACGAGTTCAATGCCAAGCACAGTTCTTGGGAACTGCGATCGATGCTATTCGACGCCGCATCGACCGGAGCAGAACACCTACCTGGGGCCGCCGGCCCATTGAGTGAGGCAGCCGGACTCGGTAAGGAGATTCTTCTGGGCCCTGAACCGGTTCGCGGACAACCTCCCAATCTTGAGTTGCCCGATACTTTTCCGATTGAGACACATATGGCCGAGGCATTGGCTCGGGCACATATGGGCGATACTTCGCTCGTCGGCAAGTACATGATTGGCGATGATCTAACGGCCCCGCCACAGACGGGCGACGGCCGATACGCCCAGTACCAACAGGACATCAAGCAATACATGAGCGAGAATGATCCTTCGGGGACGACTAGAGGCCTCGTAGACGAGTACTGGAGGCTCTACGCCGGCGCGATCGTTTCGAGCTACCCGAGGCCGCCGCAATGATGAGACGCGTCGCACTGCTGATCGCGACCCTCATTCTGTCGTTGAGTGGTTGCGCCCCGCCCGATGAAGCAAGCGAGAAGAGCACAGCAGGTAACGACTCTCCGGCCTGGCCGAAGACTTTGACAAACTTCCGCTTTCACTGGACTGCCGCCCCTGGAATCGATCTTACGACTCAACCAGCAGTCGCGATACGTGCCTACCTTGAGTCCTATCAGATCGCGTCCATGACTTTTGACAAAAACAACGTCTATCCAGGTTTTCTTCGCGCAACAGCGGAGAACCTCCCGCAAACCGGCAACTACTTGATGCAGAGCGTCAATGTTCGGCCGCTGTCTTGGCTGACAGGGAATCCGCCTCCGGCCGTAGCGCAGTACGGCTTTCAGACGCAGCACTTACTCGAACTGAATCGCGAGAATGACGGCTACCGCGCAATAGTCTGCACCGGCGAGTACTCGCAATTCACCGCTGCCACGTCCGACGCTACGAAATTCGTCTCAGGTGGCGCCGCCGAGGTGGACGGTAAGGTGGTGCCGTATCCGGACGGACCTTATGCGGGTATATCCGTCAGGCAGATTGCACTTGCAAGTACTTCAGCTGGCGAAAATGGGGGAAGCTCGGCGCTTCAACCGCAACGGGGACCCTCGCCCGCACCGGACGTCGACGTGTTCGGCACGTGGTTCGTCTCCGGCGCAAGCACTTCGGGCTGGGGGCCTCTGCAAGACCCGTCAAGCAAAGCGTTTCCCTCAGCGGAACTCTTAAGCCGTTGCGCCGCTGCGATGCCCGACGATGAAGCTCAACGCCGCGCTATGATGACCGGACTCAAGGATCAACCGCCCGCCGCGGGCAATCCGATTCCCGGTTGGCCAACCAATACCAGCTGAGATGACTGACTCGAACGGTGGCGCGAGCTGGCGCGCACATCGATGGCTGCGCAGTTGCGCATTCGCCCTCGCTGCGATATCGCTCGCCTCCTGTAACTCGGCCGAACAAAGTGGAACGCAGCACGTCCTGGCCGGACCGCTCCGCGAGCAGACTTACGTGTGGAGAGCCGGTCCCACAATCGTTTTGACCAATGGCGCTGCGGTACCGGTCCGAGCTTTCATCGAGTCGCGGCTCGATGCCCAGACGATGGGCGACATGAATTACGCGTATCCCGGGTTCGACGACGCCGTAGCTCAAAAGCCAGAACTCTACGACCTGCTGCGGTCCAACCTGCGGCCTGACGTCGACCGCGGCGCAGTTGCAAATCCCCCAGTCGGAACGAATCGGTTCTCCCTCTCATCGATCGACCAGAACGGACCCCAGGTGATTGCGACTGGGTGCAACTACCGCTACGGGTTGGCTCATCGGAACCCGAATGGGTCGTACTCAAGCGTCGCCAACGTGTTCCAGAACGACGACGGCATCGACGCCCTCAGGCTGTTCCTCACGCCGCCTAACACCCCGAGTTCGCTACCGCCCCAGCAGGGAACTGACGCCGCGCCCCGCGACAATGTCTTTGGCGGGTGGAAAATCACCGGTTCACTCGACTCATGGGTCAGTTCGGACAAGGACTTCAAAAGCGCTTGGCCGACCTACGAAGCAGATCTCGCCACGTGCGTCGCCGAAGCCCCCGACCCACCCGAACGCCGCGCCTTCCTCACCCAGGGCGAGCACCCACGCACCGACTTCCCCACGCTGCCACCGTCTCCCGGGTGGCCCGCACCCTCGCAGTAGCTACGGGTTCATCCTCGTGCTGCCCGCGATCGGGTGCGTGGTGCTCACCAGCTTCGCGATGCAGTTGTCCTTGTCGAACCCCTGCTGAAGACACCACCCGAGCACGTCGTCGGGGTCCGAGGATTTCAACCCCACCACCGTCACCCAGAAGTCGCGGCCGTCGTAGGTGGACCAGTCACCCGACCACAGCAGGTGCACGTCGGGGAACACGTTGCGCAACCGCAGGTGCTCCTCCAGGATCGCCTGGTTGTTCCACGTGATCCCCCTCGCCACCAAACCCACGCGCTTCGAACTGATCTGCGGGATCCACCAGTCCGCCAGGTTCACCGCCACCGAGGGCCGGTCCTCGTCGGCGATGCGCCGCAACCGGTCCACGCTGATCTGCTCCATGTTCGGCCCCGGCGGGGCCGTGCTCGTCCGGCTCGGCGTGGTCGGCTTCGGCGGCGCCGTCGTCGCCCCCGGATCGACGGTGTTCATCACCAGGAAGTCCACCCCGGCCTTCGCTTCGGCCTCCGTGTAGCTCATCTCGCGGTCCTGCCCCACGTGCACGCGGTAGAAGTGCGCACCCGCAGGCACGTCCACCACCTCGAAGTTCAACAGACAATCGTCCTTGATCGCGATGCTGCGCCGAAACGACCCCTTGGCCAACAGCTTTCCCGACTCGTCCTCCACCGTGATCGGCGCACCCGGTCCGATGTCGCCGAACTCCCGTGCCCCCGCGCACTTGTACCCCGCGGGCAACCCCGTCGTCTTCATGTCCGCCCCGGCCAGCCGCAGCTTGCCCGTCAACGTGAACGGTTCGGCCACGGGCGCCGTCGCCGCCGGCTGCAGCGCGAAGTAGGCCACCACCGCCACCACGATCGCCAGCGCCACCGCACCGGCGACCAGCGCGGGCACGAGGCGCCGACGCTTCCGCGGCGTGGCCACCTCCGCCGCCGGGACCGGGGCCGCCACCGGCGCCGTCATCGTGTCCACGGTGTGCAAGCTCGGCACGGGCGCCTCCTCAGAGCCTGCCAGCGCCTCCGCGAACTCCGCACACGTCGCGAACCGGTCCCGCGGATCCTTCGCCAACGCCCGCGCCAGCGCCGCGTCCATGCCCGCCACATCCGGCCGCCCCAGCGACGGCGGCTCGGCGTTCAGGTGCTGGCCGATGACCACGGCCGGGTTCGAATGCTGAAACGGCGGCGCCCCCGTCAACAGGTGATACGCCGTCGCCGCCAGCGAGTACTGATCCGCCCTACCGTCCAGCTCGAGCCCCATCAGCTGCTCCGGCGCGGCGTACGCGGCCGTCCCCACGGTCATGTTGGTGGCCGTCAACCCACCACTCGAATCTGCGATCTCCCGCGCAACTCCGAAGTCGCCCAGCAGGATTCGCCGCTCACCAACACCATCGTCGGCCACCAGGATGTTCGCCGGCTTCACGTCACGGTGCAGCAACCCCTTGCCATGGGAGTAGTCGAGCGCGGCGGCCACGGCCCTCACCACCGCCAGCACCTCCTCGCGCGGCATGCCGTCGGGATACCGCTCCCGCAGCAGCCGGCCGACGTCCGTCCCGTCGACGAAGTCCATCGAGATCCACAGCCGCCCCCGATACCGGCCCCGATCGAGGATGCCCACCACGTGCGGATGCCACAGCTTCGACGCGAGGTCGGCCTCCCGATTGAACCGCTCCACGTAGTCCGGGTCGGCCGACACGTCCGACCGCAGCACCTTGATCGCATCGTGTCGGGGCAGCCTCGGATGCCGGGCGAGGTACACCTCGCCCATCCCCCCTGCGCCAAGCTGCCGCTCGATGACGTACCCGGCAAACCTCGCGCCGTCCCCCAACGGCATGGCAGGACGGTACCGCAACGCCACGGGTGATCACAGCCGAATCCGTTCGAATCCCTACAGCGCCCCCCGCGGCATCCGCCCGTTGATGGTCGCGAACACACTCCACCCGATCACCGTGCCCAACGCGATCGAGAAGACCGCCGCCACCGTGCTGCCCAGCGTCAGCACGTCGCCCTCCCCCGCGGCGGCCTCGCCCAGCGACTCGAAGCTCAAGGCCCCCGGCACCAGTGACCAGAACGCCGCCAGCATCATCACGATCGCCGGCGGCGACGTCTTGATCCGCGCCGCCAGCATCGCGAACGGCACCACCAGGAACGCCCCCACCGCACCCGAATGCGTCGGGGACAGGACCATGCCGCCCAACTGCTGGCCCACCAGTGCGACCGCCACCGCCAGCATCAGCCACACGAACGAGCCCGGCGGCGCCGACAGGTAGAAGTACAGCCCGATCGCCACCACCACGATCGCCACGTACAGCGACCACTCGCCCATCGGCGCGTGCGGGTGCTGCGGTTGGAAGTCGGTCCCCAGGTGGATCCCCAGCCCCACCCCGAACACCAGCAGCATCAGTTGCGTCACCCCGTAGATCAGGCGCGTCGCCCCGCTCATGATCTGGCCGCTCGCCAGCTCCATGGCCGCGATCGTCAACGCCATCCCCGGCAGCATCGCCACCAGCGGCGGGCTGATCACCCGCAGCAGCCCGTCGTTCACCGCGTCGGCGACGAAGTCGGTCGCCAGCACCGTCACCACCGCGGCGGCCAACGTCGGCAGGATCGCGGTCAGCATCGGAAAGGGCCGCCCCAGCAACGTGATACACCCGACCACCGCGCCCAGGAAGACGTACGCCCACAGCGCCGCCCACGTCGGGTTGATCACCAGACCGAAACCCACCGTCGTGACGACGTAGCCCACCACGGTCAGCACCGGCCCGAAACGCGTCGGCGTGGTCCGCGCCGACGCCGCCTCCCGCGCGGCGTCGACCGCGGTGATGCCGCCCACCTCGGCCAGCTCGGCGATGGCGTCGATGCGGCCCGCGAGGTTGAGCTGCGCGGTCTGCCTGCTCACCCGCTCCACCTCGTAGGCGACGGTGCCCACCTGCACCAGCAGCGCCGTCGGGAACACCACGATGCGCACCACGTGATCGGTGTAGTTGCGCGCGATCGAGTGCAGCCGCGCCTCGACCAGGTGCGTGGGCTGATTGCACTCCAGCAGCGCGACGCCCAACTCCCGCAACATCGCCGCCACCTCGGCGTCGTCGTCGACCAAACCGCCCGTCAGCGCCTGCGGCACCTCCTTGCGAATGGCACGCAGGAACCGGCGCACCGGCCCGGGGCGATCGTCAACGGTCACCCGGAGATTGTGCCGTCGCATAGCGGGTACCGCACCCACGAACGAGCAGAATGAGAGGAGTTCGCAATGAGCACGCACACCGCTTCGGTGGACGTCGACCGACCCATCCGCGTCGTCTACGACCAGTGGACCCAGTTCGAGACCTTCCCCCACTTCATGGAGGGCGTGGAACGCATCGACCAGCGCGACGCCACCCACCTGCACTGGGTCATCAAGGTCGGCGGCGTCACTCGCGAGTTCGACGCCACCGTCACCGAGCAGCATCCCGAGGAGCGCGTCGCCTGGAAGTCCGACAGCGGACCCGACCACGCGGGCGTCGTCACCTTCCACCGCCTCGACGACGAGAAGACCCGCGTGACAACCCAGATGGACGTCGACCCGGAGGGTTTCGTCGAGAACGTCGCCGACAAGCTCGGCATCCTCAAGGCCCGCGTCAAGGGCGACCTGGACCGGTTCAAGGAATTCATCGAGAGCCGGCCCAGCGAGACCGGCGCCTGGCGCGGCGACGTCTCCCGCCCGGACGCCTGAGCCCGGCCGAACGACGACTCGCGTGGCGTTCACGGAGGTCCGTCAGGGCGCCGCGAACGTCACGGTCGCCGGCCTGGGCGGCGGTGATGCCCCGCACCCCGTCGCCCAGGCCATCCCCGACGACACCGGCGAAATCCTAGGAGGAAAGCGGGTTTTCGTCACGCGCACGGCGGCGCACCGCCGCTTCGATGCCGGCGACGTCCGGGTAGGGCCGCCTGCCTTGCCGCGGCAGCAGGGGCGCCGCCGCCAGGCCCACGCCGAAGGCCGTCAGGTGTCCCAGTTCGGTGAACGTGGGCCGCACCGCAGCGTTGACGGCCAACGCGCCGGTGGCGAGCACCTGGGAGCGCAGTCGATGACGCCGTTCGACATACGCGGTCAGCGCCCCCGCCACGCCCAGGGCGAAGTAACTCGTCCCGACGTCACGGGCATCGGCCAGTCGCCGTGGCGCCCGTCCCTTGCGAATCGACCAGTGCACGCGGCCCTGCCCGACGAACGTCGCCACCACGTGGGCCGTCATCCCGACGAGGAGCCAACGGCCCCAACCCATTCGCCGTTCCGCGGGCGCGACCACACCGGCGAACAGCGGCACGTACGGCCACCACGTCCGGTCGTCGAGCCAGAACAGGCTGGTCACCAGCACCCGCAGCGGGTCCGAACGCAACCGGCGCAGGTTCGTCGAATGGTGCCGCTGCACGCGCTTGGCCGCCCGCCGGCTCAGCGCCCGCTGCCGGCGCGTCGTGACGAACAGCACCGCCAGCCAGAGGAAGGTCAGCGGCGCACCGCCGACACGTTGCGAAACACCCACGCTCACACCGTATCCGCCGCCCCTCAACGTTGCGCCGGCGACGTGTCGAGTCGGCGCGCCACCACCACCAGCACCGTCAGCGTCAGCGCCAGCCAGGTGCCGATCACGACGAACGGCAGCACCCGCTGATGCTCGGGGAAGTAGGTCGCCGAATGCAGGGCGGACATCGTCGAGCCACTGGGCAGCGCGTGGTTGAAGAACCTGAAGGGCTGCGGCAACAGCGACGCCGACACCGCGCCACCCGACGACGTGTTGCCGAGCAGGATGAACGTCAGCCAGGTGGGGATGATGGCCCACCTGCCCACCAGGATCAGCATCGTCGAGTTGAACAACGCCGCCACCGCCACCTGCAGGGACAGCAGCAGCCACAGCATCGCGAACGGCGTGCGCAGCGCGTGCAGCACCGGACCGGTGACGATCGCCAGCGCCAACCCGCCCAGCACCGTCAGCACCGCGACGCTGGCCAGCCACGGGCCCAGGGTCAACGACTTCACGTTGGCGCGGAGTTGGAACATCGTGACGAACCCGAGGATCGTGGCCGCGATCACGGCGTAGAAGGCCGCCAATCCGCCAGGGTCCTCGGGCGGCAGCGGGTTCACGTCGACCACCCGCAGCTGCGCGGTCTCCGGCGCGGAGCGGTCGAGTTGGGTGAGGATGCGCGCGGCGGACGCGTCGCTGGCGCTGGAGACCACCAGTTCCGGTGGCACCGACGTGGCGTCCACGACGGCCGTGACCTGTTGTGCCTCGATGGCCGCCAGCGCGTCCTGCCGCGTGGCGAACGGTCGCGCGTCGAATTCGTGCTCGCTGATCTGCAACGAACCCAGCAGCGCAGCCGACGGCGCACCAACGATCCCGATGCGCAGGTGATGTGGAAACGGGCGCCCCAGCGCCACGGTGTAGGCGGCGGCAAAGGCCGACGTCATCACGATGGCGATGGCCAGGACCGTCGCCACCGTGCGCCACTCGGCGGGAAGCACGCGAGCGCGACGCATCAGGCCGCGCATGTCCACGACGGCGGGAATGACGCGAATCCGGGCTGGACGAACGGCGCCCAAACGAAACGTAGGCCGGCGGGGACTGGGCCCCACCGGCCTACGTCAGCGAAGATTGCGCTCGCTTAGATTGCGGAGACCTGGACTGCCTGCAGTCCCTTCGCGCCCTGCTCGACCTCGAACTGGACGCGCTGGTTCTCGTCCAGCGTGCGGAACCCGTTGCCGGTGATCGCCGAGTAGTGGACGAACACGTCTTCCGCGCCGCCGTCGGGGGTGATGAAGCCGAAGCCCTTTTCACCGTTGAACCACTTCACAGTTCCCTGTGCCATACTTTCCAACTTCTTTCCTGATGAATAGGTGCAGATCACACCCGCGAGGAGCGTAGCACCCCAATCGCCGTGCGTCCTAGTGTCGGCGAAAGTCATTGCAATGCAACGGGCGTTCACCTCACTGGCGGGCACCGTTGAGCTGGGGCCGGTCGATCATGCCGGCGTCGACGCCCCACATGGTCGCGATGGTGCGGTACTCGCCGGTGGCCATCAGATGCTCGAGCGCCCGGCGCAGCGACTCGGCCAGGGCGGACCCCTTGGCCACCGGCCAGCCATAGGGCGCGACGCGGGTGATGGTACCGGCGGTCTCCAGTCGTCCGGCCGACAACTTCACCGCGAATCCCGTGACCGGCGAGTCGGCCGACATCGCCACCACGTCGCCGGCCACCAGCGCCGCCGTGAGATCGTCCTGCCGGGTGTAGACCACCTCGTCGATGGGCGCCAACCCCGCGGCGACGCAGGCGGCGGACCGCTCCGGCACCTCGGCGGTGTCCTGGACGGAGGCGAACGTGACGCCCACCCGTAGCCCGCACGCCGCGTCCGGATCGACGTCGGTGCCGGCCCGCTTGGCCCACTGCGTGCCGGCCTGGAAGTACGTGACGAAGTCGACGGTCCGTTCACGCTCGCGGGTATCGGTCAGCGACGACATGCCGACGGTGAAGCTGCCACCGCCGACCGACGGCAGGATGCTCTCGAACGCGGTCTCGCGATAGTCGGGGTGCAGGCCCAGCACCCGGCTGACGGCGTTCATCAGGTCGACGTCGAAACCGACGATGCGGCCCGACGAGTCCTTGAACTCGTTGGGGGCGTACGGGGTGTTCACCCCGATCACCAGGCGTCCCGTGGCCCGCACGTCGGGCGGCACCGTCGCCGCGATCTCGGGCACCGCACCGTCCGGCGCGGCGCTCGGCACCGTCGACTCCGTCACCCCGGCGGGCGCGGCGTCCGGGTGCGCGCCACCACCGAGGTGATAAGCGCCCAGAGCACCGGCGGCCGCCAACAGCACCACCGCGCCCGCCGTCAGCACCGCGCGCCGGCGCACGCGGCGCCGCCTCGGGAAACGCGTCAGCGGGGTCTTCGGGCGGGGCTTCGGGAGCGGCTTCGGGAACGGCCTAGAGAGGGACGCGGCATGCCTGCCCGACGTCCGCCTCGCACGCGGAACCGGCGCCTCGAGCGCTCGGCGCGCGGCAGCGGCCAGTTCCGTCGCGGTCTGATGACGCTTGCCGGGCTGCTTCGCCATGCCCTTGGCGACGACCTCGTCGAAGGCGCCCAGCCGCACAGCGGTCTCCGACGGCTTCGGTGGCGGCGCCAGCATGTGCCCGGCGATCTGCCGCTCCACGCTGTCGGCCTGGTAGGGCCGGACACCGGTGAGCAACTCGTACAGCACGCACGCCAGCGCGTACACGTCGACGCGGCCGTCGATGGCCCCGCCCTCGAATCGCTCCGGGGCCATGTAGCCGAGCGTGCCCAAGGTGTTGCCCGCAGTCGTCATCCCCTCGGCGCCGAGGGTGCGCGCCAGGCCGAAGTCGATCAGGTAGGCGAACCCGGATTCGGTCAGCAGGATGTTGGACGGCTTGACGTCGCGATGCACGAGCCCGCCGCGATGCGCGGCGTCCAAGGCCTCCGCCACCTGTTCGACGATGGCGACGGCCGCCGCCGGATCGATCGACTGCCGATCGTCGGCGAGGATCGCCCCCAGCGTGCGGCCCTCGATGAGCCGCATGTCGAGATAGAGGCGGCCGTCGATCTCGCCGTAGGAGTGGATGGGTACGACGTGCGGGTCGTTGACGCCGGCCGCGGCCTGCGACTCCTGGCGAAACCGCTGCTGGAACACCTCGTCGGCCGCCAGGTGCGGCGGCAGCACCTTCAGCGCCACCACGCGGTCGGTGTTGGTGTCGTAGGCCCGGTAGACCTCACCCATCCCACCGCGGCCCAGCAGCTCGTGGAGTTCGTAGTGTCCGAAAGGCTTCGCATCCACGCCTGAACTCCTCGGCTGCGTCCCATCGGTGTGTCGCCCGACGCTACCGCACCCCTGATGCGGGCCGCGTGACAATGGCAGCGCCTGCCACGATTCGCTCACACCGCCACGAGCTGCGGGCTGCGCACCGCGGCCGTCGCGGGCGCCCACCAGCCCGGGTCGACGATCCCGGCCGCGTCGAACGCGTCCGTGACGGCGCGCAGCTGCGCGGCGGAGAAGCCCTCGGCGCGGGCGCCAGCGAGCACCGCCGCCCGCGCGTCGACGAACCTGGCGCCGGGCTGCAGCCGGTACAGCGAGCCGTAGAACACCTTCGCCCACGTCTGTACCGACACCGTCGCCGTCCGCGCGTCCGACATCATGCGGTAGGCGGCGTAGTTGACGATGCCGCTGTTGGTGTGCACGCCACCGTTGTCGCCGACCAGGAGCCGATAGTCGGCGTAGTTGGAGGGCTGGCCGTACGCGCCGGGATTGGCCATGCTCCGGATGGCCCTGCCCATGTCCTCCCCGATCAGCCAGCGTCCCGTGCCCGGATCGTGTTCGATCAGGCTGCCCAGGATGTCGGCGTAAGCCTCGTTGAGCGCACCGGACTCCCCGGTGTACACCAACCCCTCGGCCGACAGCGGCAGCGTCTGCACCACCGTCTGGATCACCGCGTGCGTGAACTCGTGGCCCACGACGTCGAGCGCGTTGCCGAACCCCGCGCCGAACGCGAAGCCGACGTGTCGGGCCAGCGTGTACTGGAACGCGTTCTGATAGTCCGCGGGCAGCATGGTGATCCGGATCGGCGCACCATCGCCGACGCCGTCATAGGAATTGCGGCCCAGCACGTCCCGGTAGAACTCGACGACGCGCAGCATGTTCGCGTAGGCGGCCTGCGCACGCGCGTCACCCGATCCCAGTCCCCCGGGTAGCGTGTCGTCGTCGTAGCTGCGGTAGATCGTGATGACGGGCGCGGCGGCGTCGAGCGTCGGCGACACCACGCCCAGGACGGCACCGCCGGACGCGCCGTTGGCCGCGACGTAGAACGTCACGTCGGTGTGGGTGAACACCGGGCTGGGCGCGTCCGGGTCGAAGTCCGCCGGCGTGGGTGTCGTGAACACCTCGACCTGCCAGGCCAATCGGGGCCGGGCACCCAGGTCGTAGACCACCGTCCGCGCCTGCACCGTCAGCGAGGCGTAGAAGCCCGCCACCTGGGCCGCGCTGACGTCGCCCTGGATCATGGACGCCAGCTCGGTGAGCGCACGCGTGACCGCCTGGGGTGCGGTGACCCCTGCCGGGGTGGTGTCGACGGCGGCCAGCGCGGGGTCGTACGTGCTGAACAGACCGGTCACGGTGCCGTCCGCCGCGGTCGCCAGGATGACCTGGCGAGTGAACGTGGGAACCCCGGCGACGGCCTGCGCCAGCCGGTAGTACCGCGAGGTGATCTCGCCGGTGGCAGCCACCACGTCCTGCTGCACGATCAGATCGCTACGCGCGAAACCACTTTCGGCGCCGAGCACGCCCGCCACCGAGTTCAACACCGCCACCGCGGAGTCGACGCCGACCACCGGGGTCTGGGTGAAGCTGCCGTCGATGACGCGGACGTTGCCGTTCGCGTCGCTGCTGACCTCGATGGCGCCCGCGTTCACCTGGTCGCGCAAGGCAGCCGGCGTGACCGGGGGCAGCGGCGCCGTCGCGGCCGGGGTGACGACGACGGCGACCGAGACGTCCTGGGAGCCAACGGGACCGGCCAGGGTGAAGGTGAGCGTCTCGCGGTCCACGCCAGGAGTGGCCAGCGCGTCGGCGCGTGCCGCCGTCGTCGGGGTGAACGCGAAGCCGTACACGGTGAGGCGCCCGAACGTCGTGGTCGAGGTGGGCGCCAGCGTGCCCCGCGTCGACACCGGCGCGGCGACGGTGGCCCCCTGGGAGTCACGCGCGGCGATCGTGACGAGCACGGTGCCGTCGGCGGCGTCGGGGGTGCCCGCCGTGGCGGTGACGGCGGGTGCGGTCGGGTCGACGGCGGTCAGGCCGACGTAGGCCACCACGCGCCGCGCAGCCGCCGGATCCAGGAGGTCCTGCAGCCCGTGCAGCCGCGGGTAGGTCGAGTTCTCGTTCACCGCAACGACGAAACCGTCCGACCCGACATACCCGGCGTTCGGCGTGTAGACGTAGGAGCCGCCGGCATCGAGGGTGAGCGCACCGTGCTGGGGACCGGAGACCACGGCGTAGGACAGCGGGTCCCCGTCGACGTCGGCACCGCCGACGTTGCCGTACAGCTGGCCGGTGGTGACGTCGGCGACCTGCCCCGTCGGGGCCAGGGTCGGCGACGAGTTGAGGAACTGTCGGCGCACCACCGCGAACACGGCCCAGATCAGCGGGGTGTCCGGCGGCATCGGCATGCCGGGAACGAACAGCGGCGCCAGCGCAGCGCCAATGGCGTTGACCGCGAACGTGATCAGGTTCGTCGGGATGCTCACCAGCGCTTGGGCGACGCCGACGAACGGCTGCTGCACCGCGACGGTGGGTGGCGGCAGCGCCACGAAGGCGGCGGGCTGGGCGGGTTGGTCACCGGAGGGGGTCCGTGCGGCGGATGGCGCACCGGCGACCGCGGCGGACGCATCGGGCATCCGAGTGCCGCCGTCGGACACCGGTGAAACCGACTGCACTGCAGACGGTTTCACGCTGGCGGCGGTGGTACGCGCCGGCACCGCCGGTGCGGCGTCGCCCTCGGGCGCCGGATCGTTCCCGGCGGCCTCGGGCTCGGGGGCCGCCGCGGACTCGGGGACGGCGGCGGGCTCGGTGGGTTTCGCCGAGGGCTTCTCGCTGCCGACGCGGCGCGCGCCACCCGAGCTGCCGTAGGTGACCTTGGGCGACGTGCCGACGCGCACGGTGGTGGTCGCCAGAGAAGGGGAGCTGGTCGGGTTGGTCGACGGCGACGGGTTGGTCGACGGCGAGGCCTGGGGCGCGCCGGTCGCGTCCGACGGGGCGGACGGCCCCGGTGACCCGGACGCCGCCGAGCCCGATGCCGACGACTCCCCGTCGGCCTGGGTCGAGGGACCGGTCGAGGCGTCACCGCCCGTCGAGGACGCCGAAGACGCCGAGGACGCGGCGGCCGATCCCGGCGTGGCCGGGGAGTCGTCGTCGGCCCAGGCCGTGCCCGGGGACGCCACCACCGCGACGCCCACGCCGAGGGCCACCGCCAGGGCTCCCACCCGGCCGATCACCGCGGATGTCGTCATGCGCGCCCCCCCGATCGGCCCTGGCGTCACCACGTCGCGGTCCTGATCGACCGAAACTTTTGACGTCGGCGTCAGTTACCCGCGTAACACTAGCAGGAGCGCGGTGCCGTCAGACCCGGGACGCGAAAGAGGCCGGCCCCACCGGGGCCGGCCTCTTCCGTGACGTGCGTCGAGAGTCGACGTGTGCGTCAGTAGTTGTTGCAGGTGCTCGCCACGTTGTTGATGAGCGGGTAGTACGCCGCCAACTGCGGAACCGCCTGCGCCTGGGCGATGAAGCCACGACGCTGCTCCGGGCCGGCCGCCACGAAGCTCTGCAGGTAGCCCTGCGCCATCGGGTTCGCATTGATCTGCGCGGCAGCCGCGGGATCCTGAGCGTTGACCGCAGCCATGATCTGCGGGTAGGTGCAGGTGGAGTTCACCAGCGCCTCGGTGTCGGGCGCCGCGGACGCGATGCCCCCACCGGCCATCAGAGCAGCCGCCGCGCCACACGAGGCGATGACCGCCTTCGTCGCAATTCGCATTCTCTTTACCTTCCGACCCTTGATGTCTTTGACCTTGGGAAATTGCTGCTGTCGTAGCAATTCAGTGCGATCAGTCCACCACACTAAATTGGAAATCGTCCAGTCGCCCGACTTCGTTACAACCACTAACGACGCCGTCCTTGCACGCATTCCCCGATCTTCCGGGCACCCGTCGGGCGCTCGTCCTCTCATACCCCGGCGTGCGCCGGGACAATCGGGCGAATCGATTTGCTCACACTCCGGGGCGCTACCGCACCCGGGTTTCTCCGCGATGAACATCGAGGTGCGACGACTGCACGAAGCGCTCGCGACGGGTTACATGGACGGTGGCGGTGACCCCGATCGCGTAGGAGACCTGGCGATGACCACAGGACGGACCACCTGGCGAACCCTCGAGCCCACGACGTTGAACGACGCCGCCGTCGCCCGCATCGACGGCTGGTGGCGGGCCGCCAACTACCTGTCGGTGGGCCAGATCTATCTCTTGGACAACCCGTTGATGCGCACCCCGTTGTCGCGCGACGACGTCAAACCGCGGCTGCTGGGTCACTGGGGCACCACCCCGGGACTGAACTTCCTGTACGCCCATCTCAACCGCGCCATCAAGGAACGCCAACAGTCCACCCTGTACGTGACGGGGCCCGGTCACGGCGGCCCCGGGCTGGTGGCCAACGCCTACCTCGACGGCACCTATTCCGAGCTGTACTCCGACGTCACCCCCGACGCCGAGGGCATGCGGCGCCTGTTCAAGCAGTTCAGCTTCCCCGGTGGCATCCCGAGCCACGTCGCGCCGGAGACCCCGGGTTCGATCCACGAGGGCGGCGAGCTGGGCTATGCGCTGTCGCACGCGTACGGCGCCGCCTTCGACAATCCCGATCTGCTGGTCGCCGCGGTGGTCGGCGACGGCGAGGCCGAGACCGGTCCGCTGGCCACCAGCTGGCACTCCAACAAGTTCACCCACCGCGTCAACGACGGCGTCGTCCTGCCGATCCTGCACCTCAACGGGTACAAGATCGCCAACCCGACCATCCTGGATCGCATTCCGCGCGACGAGTTGCGCAGCCTCCTGGTCGGGTACGGCCACGAGCCGTACTTCTTCGACGCCGACGAGCACACCGACCACGGTGCGGCGCATCGCGAGTTCGCGCGCCTGCTGGACACCGTGCTCAACGAGATCGGCGAGATCAAGGCCCGCCCCGAGGCGCCGGAGGGACCCGAGGGCGAGTCGCGTGTCCGGTGGCCGATGATCGTGTTCCGCACACCGAAGGGCTGGACCGGTCCCGCCTCCATCGACGGCAAGAAGACCACCGGCTCGTGGCGCGCGCACCAGGTGCCGCTGTCCAACGCGCGCGACACCCCCGAGCACCTCCGGGTGCTCACCGACTGGCTGGCGTCCTACCGGCCCGCGGAGTTGTTCGACGACGAGGGCACGCTGCGGCCCGAGTTCGCCGAATTGGCCCCCGAGGGGCAGCTGCGCATGAGCGCCAACCCCCACGCCAACGGGGGCGCCCTGCTCCAGGACCTACGCCTGCCCGACTTCCGGGAGTTCGCCGTCGACGTGCCTGCGCCGGGCGCCACCATCGCCGAGTCGACGCGCGTCCTCGGGCGGTGGCTCACCGACGTGATCCGGCTCAACCCCCGAAACTTCCGCATCTTCGGGCCCGACGAGACCGCCTCCAACCGGCTGCAATCGGTGTTCGACGCCACCGACAAGCAATGGAACGCCGAGTTCTTCGGCCCCGAGGTGGACGAACACCTCGCGCGCGCCGGCCGCGTGCTGGAGATGCTGTCGGAGCATCAATGCCAGGGCTGGCTCGAGGGGTATCTGCTGACGGGCCGCCACGGCCTGTTCAACTGCTACGAGGCGTTCATCCACATCGTCGACTCGATGCTGAACCAGCACGCCAAGTGGCTCAAGGTCACCAACCACATCCCGTGGCGTCGGCCCATCGCCAGCCTCAACTACCTCCTGTCGAGCCACGTCTGGCGTCAGGACCACAACGGCTTCAGCCACCAGGACCCCGGGTTCATCGATCACGTGGTGAACAAGAAGGCCGAAGTGGTGCGCGTCTACCTGCCGCCGGACGCCAACACCCTGCTGTCCACCTACGACCACTGCCTGCGCTCACGCCAGTACGTCAACGTCGTGGTCGCCGGCAAGCAACCCAGCCCCAACTTCCTCACGATGGAGGAGGCCGTCGCGCATTGCACGCGGGGCCTCGGCATCTGGGAGTGGGCCGGCACCGAGGAATTGGGTCGGGAACCCGACGTCGTCATCGCCACCGCCGGTGACGTGCCGACACTCGAGGGCCTGGCCGCCGTCGACCTCCTGCGCAAACACTTGCCGGAGTTGAGGATTCGCTTCGTCAACGTCGTCGACCTGATGCGCCTGCAGGACGACGCGGAACATCCCCACGGCCTGGCCAGCCGCGAGTTCGACATGATCTTCACACCGGACAAGCCGGTGATCTTCGCCTATCACGGCTACCCGTGGCTGATCCATCGCCTGGTCTACCGACGCACCGGCAACGAGAACATCCACGTCCGCGGCTACAAGGAGGAGGGCACCACGACGACGCCGTTCGACATGGTGATGCTCAACGACCTGGACCGCTACCACCTGGTGATCGACGTGATCGACCGGGTGCCGCACCTGGGCTCGACGTGCGCGACGCTGCGGCAGCACATGGTGGACAAGCGCATCGCCGCGCGGGAGTACACCCGCGCCCACGGCGACGACATCCCCGAGGTGCGTGACTGGATGTGGCCGACGGCCCACGGCGCGTCGTTCGCCGACGGCGTGGCGGCCACGGCCTCGACCGGTGGCGACAACGAGTGACCCCGTCGCCCGTCAGGGGCAGGTGTCGGGGGGCGCGCCGTCGACCTGCAGCGACGACGTCCACCACCAGGTGGGCCCCAACGCGTCGAGCGCCTCTCGCGGCAGCAGCATCACCAGTCGGCCCGGCACGCTGACGTCCGGCGGACCCGCCATGGGATGGGTGGTGCCGCCGACGTAGGAGAACCAGTAGAACGCGCTCGGTGCGCCGTCGGTGACGTCGACCGTCAACTGCACCGCCTCCCCCGCGGGGTTGCGGGCCAGCAGCGTCCACGCCGAGTGTCCCTTGGCAGGCAGCGCGCCCGAATACGTCATGGTCACCTTCGCCCCCTCCGGCACGGCCGTCACCGTCGTCGCCGTCAGGTCCACCGGACCGCCGCCGAGGGTCGTCGACGTGCACGACGAGTCCGCGGTGGCGGGGATCGCGGTCGGCGGCGCCGGGGGCGGGGTCGACGGGGGGTAGGTCGAGGTGGTGGCCGAGGCGCCCGGCGCCGCGTCGGGGGCCGACGACTGGCCCGGCTCCGTCGCGCATCCAGACACCACGGCGGCCAGCACTGCCAGCACGACGACGACGCTTCCCGACCGCACCGGTCGATGCTAGCCAGCGCGCCACCAAGATCGTGGGACGACGGCGTTCGCCGACGGCGCGGGAGTCCGGCGGCGTCCGAGCCTGGCGGTTCCGTGCTCGCTGTGACGAACCTGGCTAACCTTGACCCGGTGCGAACATTGACCTAGACGTCTGCGTAGGCCACGCTCTCACCACGGCAGCAAGGATCATCGACTGAGCTGGCGGGCGCAGCGAATGCGCGGGTCATCTACGATGAGAGTTTCACGACGTGAACGATCGGCTATCCAGCCCTCGATGCTGAAAGACCACCCACTCACCATGCGACGTTTCGACACCGCCCTCGACGGCGCCCTCGACGCACCGCGGTCGACCGACGTGCGGGTGGTCGACGCGTCCCCACTCAGCGCCACCGAGGTCGTGGCGCTGCGGCACGCGTTCTACCGCATGTCGACGTCCGACCTCTACCGCGTGCGAGCGATCCTCGCCGAGCGGCCGGCCACCGTCGACGACGTCGCCCTGGCCATGGTGGCCCTTGCCCCCCCGCTCGCCGACTGGATCCGCGACCAGGACCGCTTCCGTGACGTCGCGCCCCTCTCCGACTTCTTGACCACGATCGTGCGGGTGCTGCTGACGCTCTACGTCGTCGCCGAGGAGTACGCCCCGCCCGTCCAGGTGGTCGAGGTGGTGCAGAAGGTGGCCACCGGGGCGCTGCACGAGATGCCCATCCCGCGCCGCATGACGTGCTTCTGCGACAGCGGCAAGAAGTTCCACCGCTGCCACGGGCGCAGCCGCTGATCCTCAGAACGGCAGGCAGTTCGGGCGCAACCCCGAGAAGTGCACGGCGGGCATGCCGTCGATGGTGACGAAGTCCGTTCCCGGCGCCCACGTGGTGCCCGGCGAGATCCAGGGCGGCGCCCCCTTCGGGTAGGCGATGGTCAGGTCGGAGTAGAACTTCCACCCCGCCGGGCAGCGGCCGTTGTTGGGCGGCAACGGATTCCACGCATGCACCTCGACCGGATTCCTCAGCCTGGTGCCCTGGGCGCAGTTGGGTTGGCATTGCAGGGCATCGTCGGTCCCGCTGCCGCGGGCGCCGTCGGGTCCCCACGACGTCCACGTCATGTCCCGCAGCACGCCGGAGCGGTCGCAGTCGTAGTCGAACGTCGCGGGCTCCTGCTCGGCGGGCTGCACCTCGCTGACGCACTTGCCGATGGCGTACTGCATCTCGGTGGGGTGCGGATCGGCAGCCGCGGCGGGGAGGCACACGGTGACCGCCACCGACCACGTGGCTATGGCAAGCGGCACGGACATGGCGCGGCGCACTCGTCGCTCCTCCGGTCGGGGAATGGCTGACCGGATGCTAACAGCGCGCCGCACCCCGGACGGATGCGCCGAGTCCCGGCCCGGACGGATGCGCCGAGTCCCGGCCCATGCGCGTACGCCGATTGGCGGCGACCAAGACGCTGCGCTACTGGCTGAACGACAGGGCTGCCGTCCTGGCACGCCTGGCGGGTCGACCGTTGGCGCAACCGACCTGGTGACCCGCTGCAGGCACCGATACCCCCGCGACGGCTTCTCACACTCCCGCCAACGTCACCACGCGCCGGGTCGCACGGCATCGGCAGGCGCGTGACGTCTCGTGAGCTCCACCCGCAGCGGTTGCCGGGTCTCGAGTCGCTCCCGTCGTCGCCGTCAGGTGCCCACGGTGGCCGAGGGAACCGGGACGGTACGGGCGAGGAAGTCCAGTTGCGCGGTGACCACCGACTCGAACAGTGGGTCGACGTAGGGGTCGAAGTGGCCACCGGAGAAGTCCTGCAGGGTGGCCCGTCGCATGCGGTGAGCCGCCTTGCGTGCCGGCGCTGCAGGCGCGATGGCGTCGTCGGCGGCCACCTGCACCAGCGCCGGGCACGTCACCTTCGAGGCGTGGCGGATGGGTGAGTACAGACCGATGTGCGCCAGGATCCGCGCGGCGATCGTCTCGGGCAACGCGCCCCGCCGAATCCCGGACGCCTCGAAGAGGCGGTTCACTGCGGCGTCGGCATCCGGGGTCGCCATCACCGCGACGGTCCCGGGGGCACCCACGGGGTCGACGTACCGGGGTGGCCTGCGCCGCGCGGCGCGCAGCGTGTCCTGCAGGGCGACAGGGGCGAGTCGCAGCGCGTGCAGTCCGGTGGCGCGCACGGCAGCGGGACCGCTGACGTGGGGCACCTGGGAGATGATGGCGGCCAAGTCCTCACCGGTGCCGGCGAGCGTGATGACGTGGCCGCCTGCGAAGGACGTGCCCCAGGCGATGACTCGGCGCGGGTCGACGCCGTCGAGCGTGCGGGCCCACGCCAGTGCGGCGCGCCAGTCGGCGAGCTGTGCGGCGACGTCGACGACCCGGCGCGGCTCGCCTTCGCTGTCCCCGAAGGATCGGTAGTCGAAGACCACGACGACGTATCCCGCCGCGGCGAAGCGCTCGGCAAACGCCGGCAGGCGCAGCACGCGCACGCTACCCAGGCCGTGGGCCATCACGATGACGGGCGCCGCCTCGGCCGCCCTCGCAGTGGGCCCATACACGGGTCGGTACACCCATGCCGCACACCGCACGCCGCCGGAGGTGAAGTGCTCGTCGGACCGGCTGAACGGCTGGGCAGGTGTCGACATGGCGTCTCCTTCGTGGCGCGTGACGGCCGGTGCGTGGCCTGACTCGTCGTCACGCGGGTCGGCGCTGGGTGGCAGAAGCGTGTCACCAGCAAAGAACGAGCCTAAGCCGCTCGACGGAGGCGCACCATGTGCGGCGCAGCTCATTGTTGACCGGTGCCGTCGTGCGACCCGCACGAACGCGGTCGGGCGATTGTGTCCACGCCGGGGGTCGTCGCGGTCGATACTGGGCGCGACCCGTGGAGGTGTTGATGGCGGATGCGCAACCTGGCGCGTCGGTGACGTGGTTGGCGCAACGGATGAGCGCGCAGCGCGACGCCTTCATCAACGCCTTGGTCTCGGCCACGCGAGCCCAGATCCGCTCCCTGGACCACGACGCGCGGATGGTGGATCTGCTGACCGCGAGCATCACGGAGAACGTGATCGCCGCGATCCACTTCCTCGAGCATGGCCGCGAGGAAGGAGAGGTCGAGGCGCCCAGTGCCGCGTTCGTGTACGCCCGCGCGCTGGCACAGCGCGACGTCCCCCTGTCGGCGTTGATCCGGGCCTACCGCATCGGGCACAACCGCTTCGTCGACGAGGCCATCGCCGTCCTGGCGACTCACGGGTCGCAGGCGGAATCGCTGGCGGCTGCAGCCGAATTCGTGCATCGGTCGGCGCTCTGGATCGATCGCATCTGCGATCAGGTGGGCCAGGCCTACGAACGGGAACGCGACCGGTGGGTGAGCAGCCGCGGCGGTCTGCGACAGCACTGGGTGACGCAGGTCCTCGACGGCAGTCCGGTCGACATCGGGCGCGCGGAGGACGCCTTGGAGTACCGCTTCGACCGGTGGCACGTGGGGGCAGTCATGTGGGCCGATGATCACGTGACCGCCAGCGACCTCGGCGCGCTGGTCGACGACGTGCGCGCCGTCGTCGGCGACCAGCTGCAGGCGCTCGGGCCGGCGTTGATGGTGCCCACCGACGAGCGCGAAGCCCGCCTGTGGTGGCCCGTCGCCGACGACGCCGTGGCCGACGTCGTGGTCGAGGCGGGCACGCCGGTGCGCCTCGCGTTCGGCACCGCCGGGCGGGGAGTCGACGGATTCCGGCGCACGTGGCAGGAGGCAGCACGCGCCCAGTTGGTCGCGCAGGCCGGTGGCGGCGACCCGGCTCGGCGGGTGGTGGCCTACGCCGCGGTGGCTCCCGTGGCGTTGATGGCCGACCACCCCGCGGAACTCCGCCGGTTCGTCGGCGCCGTACTGGGCGAACTGGCCACCGACGACGAGCGCAACGGGTGGCTCCGGGATACCCTGCGGGAGTTCCTGGCCCGCAACCGCAGCTACGCCGCCACCGCCGAGGCCATGTTCCTGCACCGCAACACCATCCAGTACCGCGTCACGCAAGCCCTGGACAAGTGCGGCGCCACCCTTGACGACCCCGACGTCGTGGTGCAGGTCCAGATCGCCCTGTTGGCGTGCCGCTGGCTGGGCCGCTCGGTGCTCACCGTCGCTCCCTGAGCCGGGCGCCCGCGCACCGTGCGGCACGCACGCCCGTGCACCCGTGCGGCACGCACGCCCGTGCACCCGTGCGGCACGCACGCCCGTGCACTGTGCGGCACGCACAACCCACGCTGCCGACTTCGGCTCAGCCGCATATGGCGTCCGTCACATCGCAGACCTACCGTAACCCAGGTCATTCGATGTTGCTGCTGCACAAGGGGGCCACGTGCATCTCGCCGACCTGCTCGACGTCCGCGCCAACGCCGACCCCACGGGTCCCGCTTTGGCCGACGAGCACACCGGTGCCCTGACCAACGCCGCGGTGCTCGCGCGAATCGACGCCACGGCGGAGCGGTTGAGCAGCGCCGGCGTCCACCGTGGCGACGTCGTGGCCGTGCGGTTGCCCAACCGCATCGAACTGGTCACCACGGCCTTTGCGGCCTGGAAGCTCGGCGCTGCCGTCACACCCGTCAATCCCTCCCTGACGTCGACGGAGGTCGACTTCCAGCTCACCGACTCCGCGGCTCGGGTGCTCGTGACCCACGACGAGGATGGCCACCATCGGGTCGCCGTACTCACCCTGGCCGACCTGGCGGCTCCTGGATCCTCGGCCAAGGTGCCGGACGATCCGCGGCGGGACGACGACGTGGCTTTGCTGGTCTACACCAGCGGCACCACGGGCCGACCCAAGGGCGTCGAACTGACCCACGCCAACCTGATGGCCATGGCGAAGGGGATCAACGAGGCGATGGGCAGCGGTCCGGACACGCACAGCCTGTTGATCCTGCCGCTGTTCCACGTCAACGGGATCGTGGTCAGCGTCCTGGCACCGCTGCTGGCAGGCGGGCAGACGACCATCGCGGGCCGGTTCGACCCGCGCCGGTTCTTCGACCTGGTGGCCCGCCACCGGCCGACGTTCTTCTCCGCGGTCCCCACCATCTACTCGATGCTGGTGGCCCTGCCCCCAGAAACCGTCACCGACACCACCTCTTTGCGGTTCGCCATCTGCGGCGCCGCCCCCATGCCGACGCCGCTGATCCAGGCGTTCGAGGACCGCTACGGCGTCCCCATCATCGAGGGCTACGGCCTCTCGGAGGGCACCTGCGCCTCGACGACCAACCCGCTCAACGGCATTCGCAAGCCGGGCACCGTCGGGGTCGCGCTGCCCGGTCAGCGCGTCGCCATCCTCGACGCGAACGGAACACCCATGCCTGCCGGGACGGTCGGCGAGGTGGCCATCGCCGGGCCCACGGTGATGCGCGGCTACCTCAACCGTCCCCGGGAGACCGCCGAGGCCATCGTCGACGGCTGGTTGCGCACCGGCGACATCGGCGTGCTCGACTCCGACGGCTACCTCACCCTGGTCGACCGCGCCAAGGACATGATCATCCGGGGCGGGGAGAACATCTATCCCAAGGAACTGGAGTCCGTGCTCTACACCCACCCCGACGTGCGGGAGGCCGCCGTCGTCGGACGGCCCGACCCGGTGTACGGCGAGGTGCCCGTCGCCTTCGTCACCGCCCATGCCGATCACGACCTCGACCCGGCCGAGCTCACCGCCCACCTCACCGATGCGCTCGCGAAATACAAACGGCCCGAGGTGATCCTGGTCGACGAGATTCCCAAGAACCCGGTCGGCAAGATCGACAAGCCCGCGCTGCGGCGCCAGTTCACCTCGCACCCGACGTCCGCGTGAACCCTGGAAGGAAGCACCGCCCGTGAGCTTCACGAAACCCAATCTGCCGCAGGACACCGATCCCAGCACCTGGCGCACGCTGCCGCGGCAGCAGCGGATCCAGATCATGACCCGGCACTGGACCGAGAACGGCTTCGGCACCCCTTGGGGCGTCTACGTGCTCTACGTCGTCAAGGTCGCCGCCTACCTGGCCGGCGCGGCCGCGGTCATCTCTCTGACCCCCGGATTGGGCGCCCTGACCGACATCACGGCGTGGTGGACCCAGCCGATCGTCTACCAGAAGCTGGTGGTCTTCACCCTCCTGTTTGAGATCCTCGGATTGGGTTGCGGCTCAGGTCCTTTGACGTTGCGGTTCCTCCCCCCGCTGGGTGGCTTCCTCTACTGGCTGCGCCCCGGCACGGTACGGCTGCCTGCATGGCCGAATCGGGTGCCGCTGACCCGCGGGGACACCCGCACCGTCGTCGACGTCGCCCTGTACGCCGTGGTGCTCGCGTCCGCGGTGTGGGCGCTGTTGGCGCCGGGGAAGGGCGGGTCGGTGACCTCCGCCGGCGACGTCGGGCTGCTCGATCCGATGCTGATCGTGCCGACGCTCGTTGCACTGGTGCTGCTCGGCTTGCGCGACAAGACCATCTTCCTGGCCGCGCGCGCAGAGCATTACGGGCTGACACTGATCGTGTTCTTCTTTCCCTTCACCGATCAGATCGCGGCCTACAAGCTGATCCTGCTGGCGTTGTGGTGGGGGGCGGCCACGTCCAAGCTGAACCACCACTTTCCGTACGTGGTGGCGGTGATGATGAGCAACAACCCCGTACTGGCGACCAGCAAGTGGGTCAGAAGACTGATGTGGCGTGACCCGGTCGACGACCTGCGCCCGTCGTGGCTGCCCAAGCTGCTGGCCCACGTCGGAGGCACCACCGCCGAATTCCTGGTGCCGCTCTACCTGGTGTTCTTCGCGCCCTCGAGCGGTCCCTGGCTCTGGATCGCCATCGGGTTCATGGTCATCTTCCACCTCAACATCACCTCGACCATCCCCATGGGCGTACCCCTGGAGTGGAACGCGTTCTTCGTCGTCTCGCTGTTCTACCTCTACGGCGCCTACGGCGACGTTCGCGTCACCGACCTCGGCTCGCCGGTTCTGCTGGCCATCCTCGTCACCGCACTGGTGCTGGTGCCGGTGCTGGGAAACCTGTTCCCGGCCAAGGTGTCGTTCCTGCCCGCCATGCGCTACTACGCCGGCAACTGGGCCGCCAGCACCTGGTGTCTGCGCCACGGAGTGGAGGACGTCATCGAAGCCAACGTGACCAAGTGTTCGGCACTGGCCAACCGCCAACTCGCGGCGCTCTACGATCCCGACACCGCGGACGTCATGCTCGACAAGATGACCGCCTGGCGGTCGATGCACACCCACGGCCGCGCGCTCAACGGTCTCATCCCCCGCGCCATCGCCGACGACACCGACTACGACATCCGCGACGGCGAGTACATGGCCGGACCGATCCTGGGCTGGAACTTCGGCGAAGGGCATCTCCACAACGAACAACTCCTCGAGGCGCTGCAACGGCGCTGCCACTTCGCCGAGGGCGACGTCCGCGTGGTCATCCTGGAAGGTCAACCCATTCACCGGCACTGGCAGGCCTACCGCATCGTCGACGCCAAGACCGGTGAGATGGAACGTGGCTACGTCGACGTCGCCGAGATGCTCAGCCGTCAACCGTGGTTCGAGCCCGGTGACACGCTGCCGGCGCGCGTCGTCTCGTCGGCGGTGAACTCCCGGTGAGTACCGCCGTCGTCGTCGGATCGGGCCCCAACGGTCTGGCGGCCGCGCTGACCCTGGCCGAGCGCGGTGTGGACGTCACCGTGCTCGAGGCCGCCGACACCCTGGGCGGCGGCACCCGAACCAGCGAACTGACCCTGCCCGGCCTGCGGCACGACGACTGCTCGGCCGTCCACACCATGACCGTGGCATCGCCGTTCATCCAGAGCCAACCCCTGGCCGACTACGGACTGCGCTGGCGCTACCCCGATCTCGACATGGCCCATCCCTTCGACGACGGCAGCGCTGCGACGCTGCACACCTCGCTCGAAGAGACCGCCGCCGGGTTCGACGAGCGCGACGGCCGGGCCTGGCGGCGGATCTTCGGTCCGCTGAGCCGCAACTTCGACGCGCTGCGCGAGGACGTGTTCCGGCCCATCGCGCACGTGCCGCGCCACCCGGTCAAGCTCGCCACCTTCGGCGCGCAGGCGCTGCTGCCCGCGACGGCCATGGCGAGGGCATGGCGCACCGAACGCGCCCGCGCCTTGTTCATGGGGGTCGCCGCGCACGTCTACTACCCGCTGACCCGGCCTGCCAGTTCGTCGGTGGGCTTGATGATCACTGCCGCCGGGCACCGCTACGGGTGGCCGGTCGCCGAAGGCGGGTCGGCCGCCATCGCCGCAGCGATGACCGCACGGCTGGCCGACCTCGGCGCCAAGATCGAGACCGGAGTGCTCGTCACCTCACTGAAGCAACTCCCGATCGCCGACGTCGTCCTGTTCGACCTCGCTCCGCGCGCAGTCGCCGACATCGCGGCCGAGGCCCTGCCCGGACGGGTGAGCCGTGCGTACCGCCGCTACCGCCACGGCGCGGCAGCGTTCAAACTCGACATCGCACTCGACGGCGACATCCCGTGGACCAACCCGGCGTGCCGACGCGCAGGCACCGTCCACCTCGCAGGCAGCTCCGCCGAGATCGTGGCCGCCGAACGTGACGTCGGAGCCGGACGCATGCCGGCCGCGCCGTTCGTGCTGCTGTGCCAGCAGTACCTCGCCGACCCCACCCGCAGCGCCGCGGGCGTCAACCCCATCTGGGCCTACGCCCACGTCCCGCACGGGTACACCGGCGACGCCACCGAGGCGATCCTCGACCAGATCGAACGCTTCGCCCCGGGATTCCGCCGCCAGATCCTCGGCATCCACCGCCGCGGGCCGATCGCGCTGGCCGAGCACAATCCCAACTACGTCGGCGGGGACATCGCCACCGGCCGCAACGACCCGTGGCAGATCCTCATCCGTCCCCGCCCGGCCATCGACCCTTACGCCACCGGCATTCCCGGCGTGTACGTCTGCTCGGCGGCCACCCCACCGGGGGTCGGCGCGCACGGCATGTGCGGTCACAACGCCGCCAGATCCGCCCTGCGTCATCTCGAACGGCGCTGACCGCCAAACGCCATCAGGCCCCCTCGAAAGGGGGCCTGACCAGCGTGGCAGGTACAGGATTCGAACCTGTGTAGGCTTTCGCCGACGGATTTACAGTCCGCTCCCATTGGCCGCTCGGGCAACCTGCCGGATGCACCCTGGTTTGGTGCGGTAAGCAGAGTACAACGAGGATGGCCCCAACACGAAAACGGCTAGTAGACGAGGAGGGTCCAGTGGCGGATTCCAGTTTCGACGTGGTGAGCAAGGTCGATCGCCAGGAGGTCGACAACGCACTCAACCAGGCCGCCAAGGAGCTGTCGACGCGCTTCGACTTCCGCGGCACCGACACCACCATCGAGTGGAAGGGTGACGAGGTCATCGAGTTGGTCTCCTCCACCGAGGAGCGCGTCAAGGCCGCCGTCGACGTGTTCAAGGAGAAGCTCGTCCGCCGCGACATCTCGATGAAGGCCTTCGACGCCGGCGAGCCGCAGGCCAGCGGCAAGACCTACAAGGTCAGCGGCACCCTCAAGCAGGGCATCACCAGCGAGCAGGCCAAGAAGATCACCAAGCTGATCCGCGACGAGGGACCCAAGGGCGTCAAGGCGCAGATCCAGGGCGAGGAGATCCGCGTCAGCTCCAAGAAGCGCGACGACCTCCAAGCCGTCATCGCCTTGCTCAAGGGCGCCGATCTGGACGTCGCGCTGCAGTTCGTCAACTACCGGTAGCGCCGAGCCCACCGAATCGACCCCTCGCGCGGCGACGCCGCAATACGCTGATCGCCATGGCACCCGATCAACGCGAACCCAAGGTCGTCGTCCTCGGCGGCGGCTCCTGGGGCACCACCGTGGCTTCCATCTGCGCGCGGCGCGGCCCGACGCTGCAGTGGGTGCGTTCGGAGGAGACGGCCGCCGACATCAATGAGCGGCACTGCAATTCGCGCTACCTCGGCGACGAGGTGGCGCTGCCACCCTCGCTGAAGGCCACCACCGACTTCTCCGAGGCCGCCAACTGCGCCGACGTCATCGTCATGGGCGTGCCGTCGCACGGCTTCCGCGGCGTGCTCGAGCAACTCGCGCGCGAACTGCGGCCCTGGGTGCCCGTGGTGTCGTTGGTCAAGGGCCTCGAGCAGGGCACCAACATGCGGATGAGCGAGATCGTCGACGAGGTGCTCCCCGGGCATCCCGCCGGAATCCTGGCCGGGCCCAACATCGCTCGCGAAGTCGCCGACGGTTACGCCGCCGCCGCCGTGCTGGCCATGCCGGACCAGCACCTCGCGGCCAACCTCGCGAACCTGTTCCGCACCAAGCGGTTCCGCACCTACACCACCGACGACGTGGTGGGCGTCGAGATCGCGGGCGCGTTGAAGAACGTCTACGCCATCGCGGTCGGCATGGGGTACTCACTGGGCATCGGCGAGAACACCCGCGCCATGGTGATGGCCCGCGCCGTCAACGAGATGTCCAAGCTGGGCGAGGCCATCGGCGGCAAGCGCGAGACGTTCTCGGGCCTGGCGGGCATGGGCGACCTCATCGTGACGTGCACCAGCCAACGCAGCCGCAACCGTCACGTCGGCGAGCAACTGGGGCAGGGCAAGACCATCGAGCAGATCGTCGAATCCATGAACCAGGTGGCCGAGGGCGTCAAGGCCGCCAGCGTCATCATGGAGTTCGCCGAGAAGTACGGCATCGCCATGCCCATCGCCCGCGAGGTCGACGGCGTGGTGAACCACGGCTCGACGGTCGAGCAGGCCTACCACGGGCTGGTGGCCGAGAAGCCCGGCCACGAGGTGCACGGAGCCGGCTTCTGACCCCTAGTTGAAGTAGGGGTTGGTGCCGTTGGGCCGGTCCAGCAGCGGGTTGGTGGCGTTCAGGATGTAGCTGCCCGCCGGGCTGAGGACGAAGCCCGCCTGGTCGAAGTTGTTCTGACACACCGTCACCGTGCCGTCCGTGCCGCACGTGACGTTGCGGAAACTGATCCGGGTGCCTGGCTCCAACCGCTTCGGCAACGTGTCGAACGAGTAGATGGGCCGCGCCGCGTTCGCGAAGCCGGGGGCGCCCTGCTGGCCCCCGGTGACGACGTTGGCGCCGCCGGGCGCCGCGGGCAGCGCACCGCTGCAGCCATACCCGCCGGTGCCCCGGCTCATCACGCACAGGATGTCCCCGGGCGCGGCGAAGGCGTACACCTCACCGTTCTGCTGGGTGTACTCCGACGGCGCCACGGGAGCGAAGGCGTTGACGTTGGGTGGCGGGGCCGGCGCCGGTGACGGCTCGGGTTCGGCCGACGCCGTGGCGGCCCCTCCGACGAGGGCTGCCCCCGCAGCGAGCAGGCCGATCAACGTTCTGGTCAGCACGCGTTCAGCGTAGAGCAGGCCCCGACGGGGCGCTTGGGTAGCCGTCACACCCTGACCATCGGTCGCACGGCGGCGAACGTTAGCGCGAGTGTGCGCCGCGCTCCGCCGACACGGCGTGTCGCGGACGAAACCGCACTGTCGGCGGACCTCAGTACATGCCGGGGCCGCGGCCGGCCATCTGCTCCAAACGGGCGATGCGGTCGGCCATCGGCGGATGCGTGGAGAACAGCTTGCCGATCTTCTCCCCCGCCCGGAACGGGTTGGCGATCATCAGGTGGGCTTGGTCGGCCAGCTGCGGCTCTGGCGGCAGCGGCGCCGCCTCGACACCGCGGCTGATCTTGCGCAGCGCATTCGCCAGCGCCAGCGGGTCACCGGTCAGCTCGGCGCCGGACTGGTCGGCCTGATACTCGCGCGATCGTGAGACCGCCAACCGGATGACGGTCGCCGCGATGGGACCGAGCATCGAGACCAGAAGGATCGCAAAGGGATTGGTGCCACCCTCGCGGTTGTTCCCGAACATGCTCGCGAAGAACGCGAGGTTGGCCAGCGCCGTGATGACCGACGCCATGGCACCGGCCACGCACGAGATCAGGATGTCGCGGTTGTAGACGTGCGAGAGTTCGTGGCCGAGCACGGCGCGCAGCTCGCGCTCGTCGAGGATGCGCAGGATGCCGGTGGTGCAGCACACCGCGGCGTTGCGGGGGTTACGCCCCGTCGCGAACGCGTTGGGCGCATCGGTGTCGCTGATGTAGAGCCGCGGCATCGGCTGGTGGGCGGTGTTGGCCAGCTCGCGGACGATGCGGTACATGGCAGGGGCCTGCAGCTCGGTGACCGGCTGGGCGTGCATGGCGCGCAACGCCATCTTGTCGCTGTTGAAGTAGACGTAGGCGTTCATGCCGACGGCGAACAGCACCGCCAGGAACATGACGTTGCGGCCGAACAGCGCGCCGATGAACACGATGAGCGCCGAGAAACCCGCAAGGAGCAGGAACGTCTTGATTCGGTTTGCGTGCGGATTCCACGTCATCGGCATCTCCCTTCGACAGTCGTCACCTCGTGAAACGCGTGAGGGGTACCGCTTGGTTCCGGCTGCTCAGCCGTCGCGGTTCATCGTGTAGTCGATGAGCCCCGCCAAGGCGTCGCGCCCCGGCCCCGCCGGCAGGTGCTCCAGCTCGGCGCGCGCGTCGGCCGCATACTTCGCCACCGTCTCCTTGGCCTCGCGGATGCCGCGCGACGACCGCAGCAGCGCGAGGGCCTCGGCCACGTCGGCGTCGGACTCCACGGGGCCGGCGAGCAGCTCACGCAACCGGTCGGCCTCGGGCCCGGTGTCGCGCAGGGCGTAGAGCACGGGCAGCGTGTGCACGCCCTCGCGCAGATCCGTGCCGGGCACCTTGCCCGATTCGTCTGGGTCGCTGTCGATGTCGATGATGTCGTCGGCGATCTGGAATGCCGTGCCGACGATGCCGCCGAGGCGGGCCAGCCGTTCGATCTGCTCGTCGTCGGCGCCGGAGAACGTCGCGCCGAAGCGGCCGGACGCGGCGATGAGGCACGCGGTCTTCTCGTACACGACCTTGAGGTAGTGCTCGACGGAGTCGACGTGGTCGGCGGCGCCGCGGGTCTCGCGCATCTGCCCGGTGACCAGTTGGGCGAACGTGTCGGCGATGATGCGCACGGCGTCGGGCCCCAGCCGCGACACCAGCCGCGACGCGGTGGCGAACAGGTAGTCACCCGCCAGGATCGCGATGTTGTTGCCCCAGCGCGCGTTGGCGCTCTCGGCGCCGCGCCGCACCTGCGCCTCGTCCATCACGTCGTCGTGGTAGAGCGTGGCCAGGTGCACCAGCTCGATGACCGCTCCGGCCACCGTCACCTGCCAGGCGTCGGGCTCGGGCCCGAGCTGCGCGGACAGCACGGTGAACAGCGGACGGAACCGCTTGCCGCCGGCGTGGAACAGGTGTTGTACGGCCTCGGCCATCAGTTCGTCGGCCTTGCCCAGCTCAGTGGCCATCAGGTCCTCGACCCGAGCCACACCGTCGCGCACGTGCGCTGCGAATTCGGCGCTGCCGAAGTCCACGCCTGCGACCACCGTCGCTGGTGTCTTCATTGCTCCAACATACTGTGAAGCGTGGGCGTGACGGCGGGCAGGAGCGCAGCGACCGGGGAAGACGACCCGGCGGGCAGGAGCGCAGCGACCGGGGAAGACGACCCGGCGGGCAGGAGCGCAGCGACCGGGCAATCTGACATCACCGCGGACGTGGTGGTGGTGGGCGCGGGGCCCGCGGGATCGGCGGCCGCCGCCTGGGCCGCCAGGGCCGGGCGCGACGTGCTGGTTCTCGACGCGCAGCGCTTCCCCCGCGACAAGGCGTGCGGTGACGGTCTGACGCCGCGGGCGGTCGTCGAGCTGCAGCGCCTCGGCCTGGGCTCGTGGCTGGACTCCCGCATCCGGCACCACGGGCTGCGCATGTCGGGGTTCGGCACCGACGTCGAGGTGCGCTGGCCGGGTCCGTCGTTTCCCGCCGTCAGTAGCGCGGTGCCGCGCACCGAACTCGACGATCGCATCCGCAGGGTGGCCGCCGACGCCGGCGCCGCGATGCGGTTGGGCGTCAAAGTCGTTGGCGCGCGTCATGATTCGAAGGGTCGGGTGTCCAGCCTGCTGCTCGACGACGGCGGCGAGGTGCACTGCGAGCACGTCGTCGTCGCCGACGGGGCCCGCTCGACGCTGGGCCGCGTCCTGGGTCGCGAGTGGCACCGGGAGACGGTCTACGGCACGGCGATCCGCGCCTACGTGCCGACTCCACGGTCCGACGAGCCGTGGATCACCTCGCACCTGGAGCTGCGCTCTCCCGACGGGGACGTGTTACCCGGGTACGGCTGGATCTTCCCGCTGGGCAACGGCGAGGCGAACATCGGCGTCGGCGCCCTGGCCACGGCCAAGCGCCCCGCCGACGCCGCCCTGCGCCCGCTGCTGGCCCACTACGCCGCCCAGCGGCGCGAGGAGTGGGGGTTCGACTCGGCACCCCGCGCTGCGCTGTCGGCCCTGCTCCCGATGGGTGGCGCGGTGTCGCACGTCGCCGGCCCGAACTGGGTGCTCGTCGGGGACGCGGCGGCGTGCGTCAACCCGCTGAACGGAGAGGGCATCGACTACGGCCTGGAGACCGGGCGGTTGGCCGCCGAACTACTCGGCGACGACGATCTCACCCTGGCGTGGCCGGAACTGCTGCGCGACCATTACTCACGGGGCTTCTCCGTGGCCCGCAGGCTGGGGTCGTTGTTGACACTGCCACGATTCCTGCCGCTCACCGGACCGATCGCCATGCGATCGCAGACGCTGATGGGGATCGCCGTGCGGGTCATGGGCAACCTGGTCACCGACGAGGACGCCGATCGCGTCGCCAGGGCCTGGCGACGCGCCGGAGCCTGGTCGTCCCGACTCGACGAGCGACCGCCGTTCGCGTGATCGAGCAAACCGTGCATGGTCAGCCGTGGTCATCGACGTGGGGCGGGTTTGCCATGTCGAGCGCCGTGACGTGCGTGGCCGAGAGTTTGCGGGGCTAACCCGTGGGGAACATGCGGGATGTGGTGGACCGGCTGGTCGAGGTTCGCGCCGTCGCCAGATTCCTCCACTCCGCGCAGTCTCGGCCCGCGGCGCTGATCGTCGAGGGCGAAGCCGGGATCGGCAAGTCGACGGTGTGGCGCGGAGCCGTGGAAGAGGCGCGCGGGCGCGGTTTTCGCGTGCTCTCCGCGCGCGCCGTCCACGGCGAGGCCCAGCTGGCGTACGGGACGCTCGCCGGCGTGCTGGCCGACCTCGACGGGCCGGTGGTCGACCTGCTGCCGCACGTGCAACGCGTCGCGTTCGACCGCGTGCTGCGACGGCGGCCCGAGGCCGGGCCCGCCACCGACGAGCGCATCGTGGCCGCCGCCGTCCTCACGCTGCTCGAACACCTCACGGTGACGTCGCCGGTGCTGGTGGCCGTCGACGACGCGCAGTGGCTGGACTCGTCCAGCCGGGCGGTGCTGGCCTTCGCCGCCCGGCGGCTGCGCTGGCCCGTCGGCATGCTGCTCGCCGAGCGCACCGGGAGCGACGGCGCGCCCGGCGCCACCTGGCTGCAGCTGCCCACGCTCGGCGGGGTGGAGCGCGTCCGCATCGGCCCACTCGCCGCCAGCGGCCTGCACACGGTGCTCACCGAGGAACTGGGCGACGAGTTCTCGCGGACGTCCGCGATGCGCATCGCCGAACTCTCCGGCGGCAACCCGTTCTATGCGCTGGAGCTCGCGCGGACGATGGTCGGTCGTTCGCCCCTGGACGAGGGCCGGCTACCCGCGTCGCTGTCCGACCTGGTCCGCACGCGCCTGGACGAACTGAGCGCCGACACCGTGCACGTCCTGCTCGCCGCGGCGTCGGTGGGCACCGCCACCGTCGACCTGCTGGCCGCCGTGACCGACCGCAGCCCCGCCGAGGTCGTGGAACTGCTCGAGGAACCCGAGGACGGCGGCGTGGTGGTGATCGAGGGCAACCGGGTGCGGTTCACCCATCCCCTGCTGGCACGTGGGGTCCACGACGTGGCGGGCCCGGCGCGGCAGCGCGCCATGCACGCACGCCTGGCCGAGGTGATCGACGATCCCGAATTGCGCACGCGGCACCGCGCCCTGTCCGGGGAACCGGCCGACGCGACCACCCTGGACGCGCTGGACGACGCGGCGGCCGCGGCCCGCACGCGCGGGGCGCCCGCTGCTGCCGCCGAGCTGCTCGACCTCGCACTCGCTCTCGGGGGGCCCGATCCCGCGCGTCGAATCCTGGCTGCGGACAGCTACTTTCACGCCGGTGACGGCGCGCAGGCGCGCAAGCTGCTGGAGGGCGTGATCGCCGAACTGCCCGCGGGCCCCCAGCGGGCCCAGGCGACGATCCTGTTGGCCACCGTGCACGCCTACGACGACGGCTTCGCCGAGGCCGTACGGCTGCTCACCGGCGCCGTCACCGATGCCGCGGGCGATGCGCCGACGGTCGTCACGGCCACGACGCTGTTGTCGTACGCGCACTTTCAGATCGGCCAGTTCACCGAGTCGCTGGAACTCATCGACGACGCCGTGGCCATGGTCGCCGAACTCGGCGACCCGGCGTTGACCAGTCAGGTGTTGGCGGTCCTGGTGACCGCCAAGTTCCATCTGGGACGCGGGGTGGACCGCGAGAGCCTGCAGCGCGCACTGGAGTTGGAGGACCACGACGCCGTCGCGCCGTTCGCGCTGCGCGCCAGTACCGTGAACGCGTTCATCAAGGGCTGGATCGGCGAGGTCGACGAGGCCAGCGTACGGGCCGACGAACTGCGGCAGCGGTTGCTCGAGCGGGGCGCCGAGAAGGACCTGATGGCCATCGCGGGACACCGCACGCTGATCGAGCTGTGGCGCGGCGACTTCGCCAGGGCGGGCGAGATCGTCGACGAGACCGTGCGGCATGCCGACCTCGCCGGTGGGGACATGCTGCGCGTCCTGGCCCTGACCCTGCGGGCGGTCGTCGCCGCCTACTGCGGACGGGACACGGCGGCCCGCGAGGACGCCGAGGAGGCCATCGCCATCGCCCTGCGCGACCAGTCGCCGGAGTTCGCCGTGTGGCCGTCGGTGATCCTCGCGTTCCTCGAGACGTCGCTGATGAACTACGAGGCCGCCCTGACGGCGGTGCAGCCCATGGTGGACCTGCTGGGCTACATGCCGGGCGCCGAGATCATGCACCTGTGGTTCCTGCCGGACGCCGTCGAGGCCATGATCGGGCTGGGCAAGTTGGGCGACGCCGAGCCGCTCATCGAGCAACTCGAGGTCACCGGGGCACGTCTGGACCGCACGTGGTTGGTGGCCACCGGTGCGCGCTGCCGGGCGATGTGGCACGCCGCGCGCCAGGAGCTGCCCGAGGCACTCGCGGCGGCGCACCGCTCGATGGCCGCGCACGACGCGCTGCCCATGCCGTTCGACCGGGCCCGCAGCCTGCTGGTGCGCGGTCGCCTGCAGCGCACGGCGCGGGCCGTGGCCGCGGCCACCGCAGACCTCACCGAAGCACTGCGCGAGTTCGAGCGCATGGGCGCCGCCGTATGGGCCGATCGGGCTCGCGCCGAGCTGGCAGCACTATCCCCGGCCCAGCCACCCACCCTGACCGCGGCCGAGCTGCGCGTGGCCGAACTCGCCGTCACCGGCATGACGAATCGCGACGTCGCGAGTTCGCTGTCGGTGAGCCTGAAGACCGTCGAGGCCAACCTCACCCAGATCTACCGCAAACTGGGCATCAGGTCGCGTTCACAGCTGGCGCAGCGGCTGCGTACAGCGGACGACGAGCGTCACGAAATATGAACAATCCGTAAGGATTTGCGGTAACGGCAGCGGCTATCCCGACGACGTCTCTCCATGGGCGCGAAACAAGCGGCGCCCGTGTTCGGTGAAGCGGCCACTCGGCCGGCAAAGGAAGTGTCCCCGTGAGAATCGCTCATACCTGGCTGCGCCGAATCTGCGCCGCCCTCGCCGTGACGGCGCTGCTGCCCGCCCTCGTCGCCGTGGTCGGTCAGGGCGCCACCGCCGCCGCCTACTCCCGGCCGGGTCTGCCGGTCGAGACCCTGATGGTGCCCTCCGCCGCGATGGGCCGCGACATCCCCGTGCGATTCCAGGGCGGCGGCTCCAAGGCCGTGTACCTGCTGGACGGCCTGCGCGCCCGCGACGACAACAGCGGCTGGGACATCGAGACGGCGGCCTTCGAGAACTACTACCAGTCCGGGCTGTCGGTGGTGATGCCGGTGGGCGGCATGTCGAGCTTCTACACCAACTGGCAGGGACCGGCCGTCGGCAACGGCACCACCTACAACTACCAGTGGGAGACGTTCCTCACCTCGGAACTGCCCGCCTACCTGTCCGCCAACAAGGGCATCTCCCCCAGCGGCAACGCCGTCGTCGGCCTGTCGATGTCCGGCAGTGCGGCACTGATCCTGGCCGCCTACCATCCCAACCAATTCCGTTATGCGGGATCCCTTTCGGGCTTCCTGAACCTGTCCGACGGCATCTGGCCGACCCTGGTGGGCTTCGCGATGCGCGATGCGGGCGGCTTCGACGCCACGGCCATGTGGGGCCCGGGCGGCGGCCCGGACTGGAAGCGCAACGACCCCACCGTCAACGTCGGCTCGCTGGTGAGCAACGGCACCCGCATCTGGGTGTACTGCGGCAACGGCACGCCCGGCGAGTTCGGCGGCGCCGACGTCCCGGCGCAGATCCTCGAGAGCATCACGTTGGACAGCAACAAGAACTTCCAGCGCCAGTACGAGGCGGCGGGCGGCCGCAACGGCACCTTCAACTTCCCGCCCAACGGCACCCACGGCTGGGGCTACTGGGGTTCGCAGCTCAACGCGATGAAGGGCGACATCCAGCGCACGCTGGGCGTCTGATGCGGTGGTCGGCCGGCCCTGCGCCGGCCGACCGCCCGCACCGTCCGATCCCGACTATTCCGGCTTGACCGCCGCGTGCAGGGCGACGATGCCCCCGGTCAGGTTGCGCCACCGCACCTGCGACCACCCCGCCTGTGAGATCTGTTGCGCCAGTTCGGCTTGCGTCGGCCACGCCCTGATTGACTCGGCGAGGTAGTAGTAGGACTCCGGATCGCTGGACACGACGCCCGCCATCCGCGGCAGCGCCTGCATCAGGTACTCCTTGTACGCGGTGGCGAACAGCGCATTGGTGGGCGTCGAGAACTCGCAGACCACCAACCTGCCGCCGGGTCGGGTCACGCGGGCCAGTTCGCGCAGCCCCTCGACGTGCGGGTTGACGTTGCGCAACCCGAAACTGATGGTGACGGCGTCGAAGGCGGCGTCGTCGAACGGCAGGTGAGTGGCGTCGCCGGCCACCTTCGGGACACTGCGGCCCGCACCGGCCTCGAGCATGCCGATCGAGAAGTCGCACGCCACGCACCACGCCCCGGACTTGGCGAGTTCCACCGTCGACACCGCGGTTCCCGCGGCCAGGTCGAGCACGCGATCACCAGGGCCGATCTGCAACGCCGACCGCGTGGCACGCCGCCAGAACCGGTCCTGCCCCAACGACAACACGGTGTTCGTGACGTCGTAGCGCCGCGCCACCGTGTCGAACATCGACGCGACCTCGTGCGGATCCTTGTCCAGCGACGCCCTGCTCACCCCACCAAAACTACCCGTGAGCCAGACCCTTGGCGGGAATGGGGCGGTCGTGGTGGCGTTGTTGGGAGGAGGTCACGCTCCCCCGGGCCCTCCCGGGGGTCGACGCACGAGGAGACGACACATGGCAGGCAAGGTCTGGTTCATCACGGGCACGTCGCGGGGCTTCGGCCGCGAATGGGCGATCGCGGCGCTCGAGCGCGGCGACCGGGTGGCGGCCACGGCGCGCGACGTCGCCACCCTGGACGACCTGGTGGCCCGGTTCGGCGAGGCGATCCTGCCGATCGCACTCGACGTCACCGACCGCGCCGCGGACTTCGCGGCCGTCGCGCAGGCGCACGACCACTTCGGCCGCCTGGACGTCGTGGTCAACAACGCCGGCTACGGGCAGTTCGGCTTCATCGAGGAACTCTCCGAGGCCGACGCCCGCGACCAGTTCGAGACCAACGTGTTCGGCGCGCTGTGGATCACCCAGGCCGCGCTGCCCTACCTGCGCGCCCAGCGCAGCGGACACGTCATCCAGGTGTCCTCGATCGGTGGCATCACGGCCTTCCCCAACGTGGGCATCTACCACGCGTCGAAGTGGGCGCTGGAGGGCTTCTCGCAGTCGCTCGCCCAGGAGGTCGAATCGTTCGGCATCCACGTCACGCTCATCGAGCCGGGCGGCTTCGACACCGACTGGGCGGGGTCGTCGTCGCGCCGCGCCGAACCCCTCCCCGACTACGCTGACGTGCACGCCGCCGCCGACGCCGCGCGGGCCAACCGGGTCTCGGCCCAGGGCGACCCGAAGGCGTCGGCCGCCGCGGTGCTCGAGATCGTCGACGCCGCGGAGCCACCGCTGCGGGTGTTCTTCGGCTCGCTGCCGCTGTCACTGGCCAAGGCCGACTACGAACGTCGCCTCAGCACCTGGGAGCAGTGGCAGCACGTCGCCGAACTCGCCCAGGGCTGACGCCGTGATTTCGGCGCGGTTTCGTTCGGTGAGCGAACGAAACCGCGCCGAAATCGCTCGGGTCAGGCGGCCTTGACGCCGCGCAGGCCCACCACGGCCTCGTAGTGCTCGACCAGTTGCGCACAGATGGCGGGCCACGTGCGCGACAGCACGCTGCGCCGCGCCGCCACCGAATAGCGCGCCCGCTCGGCGAGCAGGTGGTCGACGGCGCCGGTCAACTTGACCTCGAACTCGTCGACGTCGAGCAGCAGCCCGGTGTGCATGGGCGCCACCAGGTCGCGGGGGCCGCCGGCGTTGGGCGCCACCACCGGCACGCCCGACGCCATGGCCTCCTGGACCGTCTGGCAGAACGTCTCGTGTTCGCCGGGGTGGACGAACACGTCGAAGCTGGCGTACGCGGCGGCCAGCGCCTCCCCGTACAGCGCGCCGGTGAACACCGCCGACGGCATCAGCGCCCGCAGCTTGGCCGCGTCGACGCCGTCGCCGACGACGACCACCCGCACGTCGTCGCGCCGGGCCAGCACTGCGAGGCGTTCGACGTGCTTCTCCGGGGCCAGCCGGCCCACGAAACCGACGATTGGGGCACCGTCCGGCGACCACGCCGTGCGCAGCCCCGCGTCCCGCGCCGACGGCACGAAGCCCGTGACGTCGACGCCGCGCCCCCAGTGGTGCACCCGCGGAATGCCGTGGGCGGCGAGATCGTCCATGGCCGCCGTCGACGGCGCGAGCGTGCGATCGGCCTTGGTGTGCAGTCGGCGCGTCCACGCCCACGACGCCCGCGACAGCATGCCCACGCCGTAGCTCTCGGCGAAGCCCGCGACGTCGGTCTGGAACACCGCGACCGTCGGGATGTCCAGGTAGCGCGCCGCGTGCACGCCACCCCACCCGAGCAGCGCCGGCGAGGCCAGGTGCACGACGTCCGGAGCGAACCCGCGCAGCACCCCCACCATGCGTGGCCGTGGGATGCCCAGCGGCAGCGACGTCACGGCGGGAAACATCTTCGACGGCACGCGGTGGATGCGCACCCCGTCGTGCACCCGCTCGGCCGGCGCCTCGCCCCTGGGCGTGTCCGGCGCGACGACGAGCACCTCGTGGCCGGTACGGCGCAAATGCTCCATCACCCGGAGCACCGAGTTGGTGACGCCGTTGACATTGGGGAGAAAACTCTCCGCGACGATCGCAACGCGCACGAGCCGTAGCGTCTCAGCCGCGACTGTCCGCGAGGTTGCGCCCAGGGATACGACGTGCGAACCCTTCGGGCGTCGCCGCTGCGATCCGGCCTACCGTGACACCCGGCGCTGCAGCCACGCCAGCGCCGCGAGCAGGACGCCGGCAACCACCCAGCCCAGCACCGCGACGGACCCGGCGGGGACCAGCGCCAGCACCGCATTGCGGTCCTGCACGCGCACCAGATCGGGGTCGCTGCGGTCGTACTCGACGTAGATCCGCATGCCCGTCTCCAACTCCGACGGGTACAGCACGCCGAGTTCGGGGCGGTAGGTGACGCGGTCGGGCGTCACGAATTCGATGGTGGAGCGCCGAGGTCCGGCGTCGAGCACCTCGGCCTCGGCGACCCCGAGGTTCGACTCGATCTGCCGGTCGTTGCGCCAGGCGCCCGCCACCAGCAGCACCGACTGCAGCGTCACCAGACACGCCAGGATCACCACGACCAGCCGCGTGCGCCGGATCGCCCGCTGCGCCCGGGTCTCGGAGGGGTCGCCGAACAGGTGCGGGATGAGCGCCCGGCGGACGGCCTTGATCCGCCGGGTGATCGGCACCCCAAGGTCGGGCGTCACGTGGCCTCCCGCAGCGCGGCGCGGATGGACGCGTGCAGTCCCCGCAGCGACGAGCGGTCGGCCTTCACCTCCACGACCCGCATACCGTCGTACGGCTCGGCGAGAACGCTTGCCAATTGCCCACATTCGGCTTGGACGGTCTCGACGTGGTACGCGCGACACAGCGCGGCGACGTCGACGTCGTGGGGCGTGCCGAACACGCGCGACGACACGTCCGCGAAGCGCGGGTCGCCCTGCTCCAGCGTCTCGAAGATGCCGCCACCGTTGTCGTTGGACACCACGATGGTCAGGTTGGCAGGCCGCGGCTCGGTGGGCCCGATGAGCAACCCGGAGCTGTCGTGCAGGAACGTCAGGTCCCCGATGAGCGCCACCGTGCGGGCACCCCCGGCTGCCTCGTGCGCCAGCGCCGCGCCGATCGCGGTCGAGACCGTTCCGTCGATGCCTGCCACGCCCCGGTTCGAGCGCACCGACACCCCCGCCCGGGCCCCGCCCACCAGCGCGGCGTCGCGCACCGGGTTGGACGCTCCGAGCACCAGCTGATCGCCGGGGTACAGGGCGTCGACCACGGCCGCCGCCACGTGCAGACCCGTGGTCAGCGGATGCGTCACCAGCTGGTCGCGCACCACGGCCACCGCGCGGGCGTTGGCCTCGCGGCAGCGGTCCAGCCAGGCCGGATCCGGTGCGCCCGAGATCACCGCGCGGGTACCCGTGGCCTGCGAATTGCCCGACACGTCGGGCCAGCGGGGGCCCGTCGTGAGCGCGAACGCGGGCACCGCCGGGTTCGCCAGCAGCGCCGACACCGGACGGTGCAGCGTGGGCCTGCCCAGCATGATCACCTGGCGGGGCGCCAGCAGCGGCAGCGCCAGCGGGTGCAGCGGGATGGTCGCCGCGGGCGCGGTGGGCTCGGCGACCGTCGGCACCCCGGCCAGGTTGTCGTGCCGGCCCGCCATGTGGCCTGCGATGACGACGGTGTCCGGCGTGAGGTCGATGTCGAGGGGCTGGTCGAACGTCACCGGTGGGGTGTGGGTCCACGGCACGCCGTCGGGACGGCCCGCCGGGGTCTCGCCGTCGTCGCCCACACCGGGCACCAGCGGCTCGCGCAGCGGGATGTCGAACTGCACCGGGCCTGCGTTGCCGCTGCGAGATCCCTTCGCGGCCACCAACACTCGGCACGTCGCCGAGCGCCACTGCGCGTTGAGCGCCGAGTAGTCCGGCGTGCCCTCCGACGCGTCCGGGGCCAGGCCCAGGCTGATGGTCTCGCGCACCTGGGTACCGAAGTACCCCAGCTGCTCCATGGTCTGGTTGGCGCCGGTGCCCAGCAACTCGTAGGGACGGTTGGCGCTCAGCACCACCAGGGGCACCCGGGCGTAGTTGGCCTCCACCACGGCGGGCCCCAGGTTGGCCACCGCGGTGCCCGACGTCATGGCCACGCACACCGGCGACCCGGCCGCCACCGCGAGCCCCACCGCGAGGAACCCGGCGGTGCGCTCGTCGATGCGCACGTGCAGGCGCAGACGACCGTCACGGTCGGCGTCTGCCAGCGCGAACGCCAGCGGGGCGTTGCGTGACCCGGGGCACAGCACCACGTCGCGCACACCACCGCGGACGAGTTCGTCGACGACGACGCGCGCCTGGGTCGTCGACGGGTTCACGACAGTGTTCCGATCACGTCATCCAGCGTGACACACCGCGCCACCGAGGCGCCGCGACGCAGACTAGACGCCACTACCGAAGAACTCGAGCGCCGCCGCGTTCACGGCGTCGGGGCGCTCGATGAAGCCGAGGTGCCCGGCGTCCCGGATCTGCACGAACCGGCCGTTGGGCAGGGCGTCGGCCACCTCGCGACCCAGGTGCGGGGGCAGCATGATGTCGTCGGCGAAGCCCATCACCAGGGCGGGTGCGGCGATGCTGCGGTAGGCCGACAGCCGGTTGCCGTCGGGAGCGACGTCGATCTGGGCGAGCAGCCCCGGGGTCATCTTCGTCGGCCACATCGTGAACATGTCGATCCAGTCGCGCACCGCGGTGTCGTCATTGAGGGTCTTGGGCGAGAAGTTCTCCAGCAGGCGCAGTTTGGCGTCGTAGGCCGGCGGCAGCTCGATGCCCGCCTCGTGCAGGGAGCGTTCCGCGGCGCGGGAGAACTCGCGCGTGCGATCCTCACGGCCGCGGGTGGCCATCAGCACCGCCGACGACACGAGGTCCGGCCGCGCCAGCATCAATTCCTGTGCGATGAACGATCCCATCGAGACGCTCATCACACGCACGGGCCCGGCGTCGATCTTCTCGATCAGCGCGGCGGTGTCGGCGACCATCTGCGCGGTGTCGAAACCGGTGGCGTTCTCGGTGGCGCCGATGCCGCGGTTGTCGAACGTGACCACGCGATAGCCGGCCTTGAGGAACGCCGGGACCTGGTGCAGGTGCCACGTCCGTCCCGCGCCGCCACGCCCGGCGATGAACAGGACGGGATCGCCGGAACCGCGGTCGTCGTAGGCCAAATTCACCCGACCCACGCTACTGCAGCCGCGCGCACGCCCACTCGGGCGCGGTGAGCGCGCCCGGGGTCACCGGGCGCGGACGGCCGCCAGCGCCCGGTCCCACAGCAGGCGCACGGGTGCGGCCAGCTGACCGGTCTTGACCAGCTCACCCGACAGCGACGCGGTGGCCAGCGCCTTGGTGGCCGCCGACGCCTTGGAGACGTGGCCGGAGTCGAACGGCGGCTGCGGGTCGTATTCGATGACCAGCTGGATCGCCTTGGCCCGCGCCTCGCCGCCGATCTGCCCCGCCAACCACATCGCCATGTCCAGGCCCGCAGAGACCCCTGCGGCCGTGACGAGCTTGCCCTCGCGCACGATCCGCTGGTCGCCCACTGGCGTGACGCCGAAGGTCTTGAGCAGCGGCAGCGCCGACCAGTGCGACGTGGCGCGGCGCCCGGTGAGCAGCCCGGCGGCGGCCAGCAGGATCGAGCCGGTGCACACCGACGTCGTCCACGTCGACGTCGCATCCGCGCGCCGCAACCAGTCCAACACCACCTCGTCGCGTGCGTGCTCCATGGTGGCCGGGCCGCCGGGGACCAAAATGAGGTCGGGAGAGGGGGTTTCGGCGAACGTGTGGGTGGCGCCGACGAGCAGCACCCCCGAATCGGCGGCGACCGGCCCCGTGTCGTGCCAGACGAAACGCACCTGCGCGCCGGGCAGGTTGCGCAGCACCTCGTACGGACCGATGAAGTCCAGGGCGGTGAACCCGGGGTAGAGCACGATGGCAATCTGCATGGGAGTTCCCTTCACGCGAACGTCTTGCGGTATTGGTCGGGCGATACGCCCATCCGGCGGATGAAGTTGCGCCGCATGGTCTCTGCGGTTCCGAAACCGCACCGTGCGGCGATGGCGGTGACGGTGTCGTCGGTTTCGGTGAGCTGGCGACGGGCGGCCTCGGTGCGCACCCGTTCGACGTAGGCGCCCGGCGCCTCACCCACCTCGTGGGTGAACACCCGGGTGAAGTGGCGCGGGCTCATGGCGGCCCGCTGGGCCAGGACGGGGATGCCGTGGTCGCCGCCCGGGTGCGCCTCGATGGCCTCCTGCACCTCGCGGATGGGGGCCCGCTTCGCACGCGGCACCCACACCGGCGCGGCGAACTGCGTCTGGCCGCCCGGCCGTCGCAGGTAGAGCACCAGCCAGCGGGCCACGTTCTGGGCCACCTCGGTGCCGTGATCGTCCTCGACCAGCGCCAGGGCCAGGTCGATGCCCGCGGTGACCCCGGCGGACGTCCACACCGACGCCGAGCTGCGCACGAAGATCGGTTCGGGGTCGACGGCGACCGCCGGGTACTCGCGGGCCATCAGATCGGCGTACGCCCAGTGCGTGGTCGCCGGGCAGCCGTCGAGCAAACCCGCCTCGGCGGCGAGCATGGCCCCCGTGCAGACGCTGACGACGCGGCGCGCCGAGGCGGACACCTCCCGGATCCAGGTGACGAGCCGTTGATCGCGGCGAGCCGCGGCCGTGCCGAAACCGCCGGGCAGCACCACCGTGTCGACGGCGACCGCCGGGTCCGGCAGCGGTGCCGACACCAGCGCGAGCCCCGAACCGGTGACGACGGGCGCCCCGTCCGGAGACACCAGCGTCACGTCGTACCCGGTGCCGACGCCGCGCGCGGCCAGGTCCTGGGTGGCGCCGGTGAACACGTCGAACGGCCCCACGACGTCGAGGGCCTGCACCCCCTCGAAACCCAGGACCAGCACCGACCGTCGCACGGATCAAGTGTCGGCCAGTCCCCACGTGTCGTCTACGCCGTGCATCCCACCGATTAGGACATGCTGGCCGACGCAGGGGCGCCGACGCTCAGCGCGGGGCCGGCGGGAGCAGCGGCAGGCACGCGGTGATGCGGTCGATCCACCACCGCCGCCGGTCGGCGGACGCGGCCAGTGCCGCCAGCCGGGCCGGATCCGGGGTCACGGCCCCGACGGGGAGCGCGCCGTCGACCGGCACCAGGGGTTCGGCCACGTCGTCGACGAACAGGCCACCGGTCCCCAGCCCACAGGCGTGGCGCAGCTCGGGCAGACAACCCGCCGCCAACAGCCCGCGCGCCATCCCGACGGCCGAATCCAGCGCACTCGACACCACGATCGGCACGTCGACCTGCTCCGCGATGCGCAGCAGCGGGCCCACCCCACCCAGCGGCGCCACCTTGACCACGGCGACGTCGGCCGCCCCGGCACGCACCACGTGCAGCGGATCGTCGGCCTTGCGGATGCTCTCGTCGGCGGCGACGGGCACGTCGACCCCGGCATCCCGCAGCCGCGCCTTCACCTCCGCCAGCTCGGCGACGGTCCGGCACGGCTGCTCGAGGTACTCCAGCGGGCCGGTCGCGGTGAGCGCGCCCGCCGCGGCAACCGCCTCCGAGACCGTCCAGCCACCGTTGGCGTCGACGCGCACCGTCGGCACCAGCTCGCGCACCGCCTCGACGCGGGCGACGTCGTCGGCCAACGTCTGACCCCGCTCGGCGACCTTCACCTTGGCCGTGCGGGCACCGGGAAACCTGCCGAGGATCTCCGGCACCCGCGCCGCGGCGACGGCGGGCACCGTGGCGTTGATCGGGATGCTGGTGCGCACCGGCGCCGGCGCGGGCGCGTAGGCGGCCTCGATGCCCGCCGCCAGCCAGTGCGCGGCCTCGGGCGGCGCGTACTCGGTGAACGCCCCGAACTCACCCCACCCGTGCGGCCCCTCGAACACCGCGATCTCGCGAACGTCGATGCCGCGGAAGCGCACTCGCATCGGCAGCGCGACGACGTGCAGGCCGTCCAGCAGGTCGTCGCGCGTGGGTGCCACGCCTAGACCGTAGCGTCACACCGTCGTGCGGTCGCGACCGTCCCAGTGCGGCTTGCGCAAGTCCTTCTTCATGATCTTGCCGGTCGGATTCCGGGGCAGCTCGTCGAGCACGTCGACGGTCTTGGGACACTTGTAGGCGGCCAGGCGCTCGCGCGCGAACGCGATGAGATCCGCCTCGGACACCTCGCCCTCGAGCGAGACGATCGCCTTGACGGCCTCGCCCCACTTCTCGTCGGGGACGCCGATCACCGCCACCTCGGCGACGGCGGGATGTTCGGCGAGCACGCGCTCCACCTCGATCGAGTACACGTTCTCCCCGCCGGTGATGATCATGTCCTTGAGCCGGTCCTCCACGAAGACGTAGCCGTCCTCGTCGACGCGGCCGATGTCGCCCGTGCGGAACCAGCCGTCGGGCGTGACGGCCTCGGCGGTGGCCTCCGGCTTGTTGTGGTAGCCCTTCATCACCTGCGGGCTGCGGAACCACAGCTCACCCTGCTCGCCGGGCTCGACGTCGTCACCGGTGTCCGGATTCACCACGCGCACCTCCGCGCCGGGCACCGGCTTGCCCGCGCTGACCATCCGCTCCTCGTTGCCGTTGCGGTGGTCCTCGGGCATGAGCCTGCTGATCACGCCGCACACCTCGGTGAGCCCGTAGGCCTGGATGAAGTCGGTGTCCGGCCAGGCCTCGAGAGCCTGCCGCAGCAGCGGTAGCGGCATCGGCGACGCGCCGTAGGCGTAGGTCTTCAAGGCGCTGAACAACTTCACCGCGTCCGGCCCGGACTCCAGCACCTTGGCGAGCACCGCGGGCACCAGAAACGTCCGGTTGGCGCCCGCGAGGATGCCGCCGGCCAGCGAGGCGCCGTCGACGTCGCGTGTCATGACGCTCGGCATGCCCGAGTACAGCCCGTACTGCACGTACGACGACCCGGCGACGTGGAACAGCGGCATCGCGACCAGGTTCTTGTCCCCCTCGTCGACCTCCCAGGACTCGAAACCGTTGACGGTGTGGGCGATCACGTTGGCCTGGGTGAGCGCAACGCCCTTGGGTCGACCGGTGGTACCCGAGGAATACATGATGATCGCGACGTCGTCGGGTTCGACGTCGGCCGAGCGGCCCACCGGCGTGGCCTCGGCCAGCATCGCCTCGTACTCGTCGCCCGCGCTGCCCGATTCCCCAGTCGCTTCGCTCCTGCCCGCGGTGCCCGATTCCCCAGTCGCTTCGCTCCTGCCCGCGGTGCCCGATTCCCCAGTCGCTTCGCTCCTGCCCGCGGTGCCCGATTCCCCAGTCGCTTCGCTCCCGCCCGCGGTGCCGTCGGGGGTGACGGTCACGACGTGTTCCACGTGGCTCAGCCGGTCGCGGATCTTCTCGATCGCCGGCGCCAGCTCCTTGCCCACCACCAGGAGCTTGGCCCCGCAGTCGTTGAGCACGTAGTCCAGCTCGTCGGCCGCCAGCCGAAAGTTCACGATGGCGTTCGCCGCCCCCAAAGACGCTGCGGCGACCGTGAGTTCGACACAGGCCGGGTGATTCTTGTCGAGGAACGCCACCACGTCACCGCGACCGATGCCGCGGGCCGCCAACGCGCCCGCGCACCGGCGCACGCGGTCGTACCACTGCGACCACGTCCACGACCGCTCCAGATAGGTGATGGCCTCACCGTCGGGTGTGGTCTCGGCCCAGTGGGCGGGCCGCTCGTCGAGGAACCGGGGCTCGTGGTCCAGCGCAGACATGCACGAAGCGTGCCATGACCACCCCGCCCGTCAGTCCGGTTTGGCGTAAACCCGCCGTCCCGCAAGGTAGGTCGCGCGCACCTCCAGATCGGCGATGCCCTCCGGCGCCACCGCCCGCGGGTCCGCCGAGAGCACCACCAGGTCCGCGTACTTGCCCACCTCCAGCGAGCCGATGACGTCGTCGGCGAACAACTGCCAGGCCGCGTCGATCGTTTGCGCCCGGATCGCCTGGTCGACGGTGAGCCGCTCCTCGGGTGCCAGCACCCGCCCGCTCGGCGCGGTCCGGGTCACCGCCACGGCGATGTTGCGCAGCGGCTCCTCGGGAGTGACCGGCGGGTCGTTGTGCAGCGAGATGCGCATGCCCGTGGCGACGGCCGACCCGGCGGGCATCCAGCGCGACCCGCGTTCCTCCCCGAACAGACCGTCCACCAAAACGTCGCCCCAGTAATGGATCTGGTCGACGAACAGGCTGCACGTGACACCGAGGGCATGCGCGCGGCGCAGCTGGTCGCCGGTGATGGCGCCGACGTGCTCGAGGCGCAGCCGGTGGTCGGCGCGGGGGTGTTCGGCCAGCGCCTCCTCGTACACGTCGAGGATGGTGTCGACACCGTTGTCGCCGTGCACGTGGCACGCCATCTGCCACCCCAGGGGGAAGTAGGCGCCGACGATCTCGGCGAGTTGGTCGCGCGTGTAGTTCGCGTGCCCGCACGAGCCGGGCGTGACCCCGATGGTGCGGGTGGCCGCGGTGTCCAGGTAGGGAAAGCTCAAGTCGACGTTGCCGATCCACGGCGACCCGTCCACCCAGATCTTGATGCCCACCTGCTTGATCACGTCGTCGCCGTTGGCCGGTACGGCGGTGGTGGTCATCGCGGCCGTCGACATCTCGTAGGTGCGCAGCCGCACCGTCACGTCGCCGCGCAGGGCGTCGAGCATCGGGCGGAACATCGGGTCGAAGGCCATGTCCGAACACGTCGTCAGGCCCGCCTGGTTCAGCCGTGCACACTCGGCCATCAGCATCCCGGGATACCCGGCGGTGTCGATGGCACCGCCCAGCACCGCGAACACGGCACCGGTCTCCTCGGCGGTGCCGTCGAGTTCGCCGTCGGCGTCGCGACCGAACCTGGCCCCCTTGGGGTCCGGCGTGTCCCGCGTCACGCCGCTCGCCCGCGCGGCCGCGGTGTTGAAGAACGCCTTGTGCCCGGAGTTGTGCACGATCACCAGCGGGGTGTCGGGGGCCTGGGCGTCCAGCCACTCCAGCGTCGGCGTCGGCAACCCGTCCTGCAGCAGCGGGTCCCACCCGTTGAGGTACGCCCCCTCCGGCCCGCGGCGGGCCACCTCGGTGGCGACGGCGGCCAGCACGTCGGCCGCGGCGGGCAGTGTCACGGGCCGGATGTCGACGATCCGGTCGGCCAGCACGAGGGCCTCCATCAGCGGGTGCCCGTGCGCCTCGACGAACCCCGGCAGCACGCACCCGTCACCCACGTCCACGATCTGGGTGTCCGGCCCCACGTGCGCGTCGACCTCGGCCCGCGTGCCCACCGCGACGATGCGGCCGTCGGCCACGGCGAGCGCTTCCGCCGTCGGTCGGGCGTCGTCGACGGTCAGCAGGGTGCCGTGCACCACCAGGTCGGCAAGCATGGGGCCAGTATTCGATCTCCCCGGCGATTTCGGCGCGGTTTCGTTCGGTGAGCGAACGTCAGCGCGCCGAAATCGCGCGGATCCGGATGGGGCCGCGCCACGGCTGGTCGGGGTCCAGCACCTCACCGCGCTGGGAGATCTCGACCTCACCCGCGCGGGCCAGGTCCCTGGCGACGTCGCGGGCGTCGTCCATGAGGTCGCGCCACCGTTCGCCCCCGACGGCACGCGCGGCGTCGGACGGGCAGATGGTCTTCGCCGGGGCCCGCTGCCGGGCCAGCGCGAGCATGGTCGCGCGCAGGTCGCTCACCCGATCCAGTGAACCGGGAGGCGACGGCCCTTGCCACCGTTTCTGTAACACGTTCTAATCTGAGGTCATGAGTGACTCCCTGCTGAGGCATCCGATCCACTCCGGCCACCTGACCATCGGTGCGCTCAAGCGCAACCGGGACAAGCCGGTGCTCTTCCTCGGCGACACCACGCTCACCGGCGGCGAGCTGTCCGAGCGCATCAGCCAGTACGTTCAGGCCTTCGAGGCCCTGGGCGCGGGCACCGGGGCGGCCACCGGCCTGCTCTCGCTGAACCGGCCCGAGGTACTGATGATCATCGGCGCGGGACAGACGCAGGGCTACCGCCGCACGGCACTACACCCTCTCGGTTCCCTGGACGATCACGCGTACGTGTTGGCCGACGCCGAGGTCACCTCGCTCATCATCGACCCCAACCCGGCGTTCACCGAGCGGGCGCTCGGGCTGCTGGAGAAGGTGCCGTCACTGACGCAGATCCTCACCATCGGCCCGGTGCCGGAGGCCCTCGCCGAGGTGGGCCACGACCTCGTGGCCGAGGCCGCCAAGTACGACCCGCGACCGCTGGTGGCGGCCAACCTCCCCCCGGACCACATCGGCGGCCTCACCTACACCGGCGGCACCACCGGCAAGCCCAAGGGCGTGATGGGCACCGTGCAGTCCATCACGACCATGACGACGATCCAGCTCGCCGAGTGGGAGTGGCCGCAGCACCCGCGCTTCCTGATGTGCACGCCGCTGTCGCATGCCGGCGCCGCGTTCTTCGTGCCCACGATCATCAAGGGTGGCGAGCTGATCGTGTTGACGAAGTTCGACCCCGCCGAGGTGCTCCGCGTGATCGAGGAGCAGAAGATCACCGCGACCATGCTGGTGCCGTCGATGATCTACGCGCTGATGGACCATCCGGACAGTCACACCCGCGACCTGTCGTCGCTCGAGACCGTCTACTACGGCGCCTCGGCGATGAACCCCGTCCGGCTCAAGGAGGCGATCCGCCGCTTCGGCCCCATCTTCGCCCAGTACTACGGGCAGTCCGAGGCGCCGATGGTGATCACCTACCTCGCCAAGGGCGACCACGACGAGAAGCGCCTGACCTCGTGCGGCAAGCCGACGCTGTTCTGCCGCACCGCACTCCTCGGCGAGGACGGCCGGCCCGTCCCCCAGGGCGAGGTGGGCGAGATCTGCGTGTCGGGCCCGCTGCTGTCGGGCGGCTACTGGAAACTGCCCGAGGCCACCGCCGAGACGTTCCGCGACGGGTGGATGCACACCGGCGACCTGGCCCGTGAGGACGAAGACGGCTTCTGGTACATCGTCGACCGCACCAAGGACATGATCGTCACGGGCGGCTTCAACGTGTTCCCGCGCGAAGTGGAGGACGTCGTGGCCGAGCATCCCGCGGTGGGGCAGGTGTGCGTCATCGGCACGCCCGACGAGAAGTGGGGCGAGGCCGTCACCGCCGTCGTCGTGCTGCGGCCCGACGCCGACGCCTCACCCGAGGCCGTCGCCACGATGACCGCGGAGATCCAGGCCGCGGTCAAGGAGCGCAAGGGATCGGTGCAGTCGCCCAAGCAGGTCGTCGTCGTGGACTCGGTGCCGGTGACCGCGCTGGGCAAGCCCGACAAGAAGGCCGTGCGCGCCCAGTTCTGGGAAGGCGCGCAACGCCGCGTCGGCTAGGCGTGACGTCCGGGGCGGGTCAGTCGTCCGGCAGGCTGGCGAGGATGCCGTCGAGCAGGTCGCCGGCCAGCCGCGCGGCCGCGTCGGCGTCCCCCGCGACGATGCGGTCCAGCAGGTCGCCGTGATCGACGACGGGCGCCCGTGTCTCGTGCATGGTGGCGACGCTGGCCCTGATGGCCTCGATGAGTCCCCGGTACAACTCGGTGAGCATCGGGTTGTGCGACGCCCGCACGACGGCCAGGTGGAACTCGGCGTCGGCGCGGGCGAAGTCGTCGGTGGCCCCGGCCCGTTCGGCCGCGTTGCGCCGGTCCAGCAGCGTGCGCAGTTCGGCCACGTCGGCGTCCGTGCGGTGCGCCGCCGCCAGCCGCGTGCCCTCGACCTCCAGGCCGCGGCGCACCTGCAGCACGTCGCGTAGCTCGGCGCCGCACAAGCGGCGCAGCGCCCCCGAGACCTCACTGGTGGCGCGGACGTAGGTGCCGTCGCCCTGACGTACCTCGAGGATTCCGGCGTGGGCCAGCGCCCGCACCGCCTCGCGCACGGTGTTGCGGCCGACGCCCAGCGCTTCGACCAGTACGGCCTCGTTGGGGATGCGGCCCCCCACGGGCCACTCTCCCGCGGTGACGGACTCGCGGAGCTGTGCGATCACCTGGTCGACCAGCCCGGTGCGGCGCGCGGTGTTCAGCGGCACGGGACATCCTTTCAACCAATCATGGGATGTATGAGACCCTAACAGCGTGACGAAGGATCGGCAGGACGACGGACGCGTGGCGCTGGAATTGGACGGAGCCTGCGAGATGTCCACCGACCGCGTGCCCCCCATCGCCGCGGGCACGCTGCTCGCGGTCGCCGTCGTCCTCACCGCCCTGAACCTGCGGCCCGCCGTGACCAGCGTGGCCCCGCTGCTGGGCGACATGCGCGGCGACCTCTCCACGACGGCGACCTGGGCCGGCCTGCTGACCACCGTGCCCGCACTCTGCTTCGCCGGGGCGGGGCTGGCGGCCCCCTGGCTGGCGTCGCGAATCGGGTTGGGCCGCACCATCTCCCTGGCACTGGTGGCGCTCACCGCTGGGCTCGCGGGCCGCGTCGTCGACGGACCCCACGTCGTGATCGCCGCGACCCTGGTGGCCTGCGCAGGCATCGCACTGGCCAACGTGCTGATCCCGGTCGTCATCAAAGGCTCGTTCCCCGCCCGCGTCGGGCTGATGACCGGCATCTACACCGGTGCGCTGCAGGGCGGCGGGGCGCTGGGGTCGGCCCTCACGCCGGGCCTGGAGGATCCCCTCGGTGGCTGGCGTCCCGCACTGGCCGCCTGGGCGGTGCTGGCGGTCGTCGCACTGGTCGCCTGGATCCCCGCGTCGCGGCGCCACGGCGCCACCTGGGCGGCCGCCACGCCGAGGACCGGCACGCGACGCTCGCTGCTGCGCAACCCGCTGGCATGGGTCATCACCCTGTTCTTCGGCTGCCAGTCGTTCATGGCCTACATCGTGATGGGCTGGATGCCGGAGGTCTTCATCGACAACGGCGTCGGCAAGCTGCAGGCGGGCCTGCTGGTGGGGCTGGTCTCGCTCATCGGCGTGCCGGTGGCGCTCGTCATCGCCCCACTGGCCTCCCGCAGCCCGTCGCAGAGCGGGTGGATCCTCACGCTCGGCGCGCTGGGCATCGGCGGCGTCATCGGCATGCTCGTGGCACCCGGCGCCGCGCCCGTCGTGTGGAGCGTGCTCGTCGGGATCGGCATGAGCGTGTTCGCGCTCGCGCTCGCGGTGATCGCCCTGCGCAGCCGCGACGCCGAGGACACGGCCCAGTTGTCGGGCATGGCACAGGGTTTCGGCTACCTGTTCGCCGGCACCGGCCCGTTCCTGTTCGGCATGCTGCACGACCTCACCGCCGGCTGGACCGTGCCGTGGGCGATGTTCCTCGCGGTCTACGTGGTGCAGTGCGTCGCCGGCTACTTCGCGGGCCGCGACCGCTACGTCTGAGATCCGTCCTACGGTGGTGAGGTGCACGCGCCGACGATGGAGATGAAGGCATGACGCTTCGCGCCGCCCTGTTCGACTTCTCGGGCACCCTGTTCCGGCTGGAGGAGGACGACAGCTGGTTCACCGGGATCGAGGTCGACGAGCAGCAGGTCGACGGCCATCTCCAGGCCGAGTTGATGCGGCGGCTCACCGCACCCACCGGACGCTCCGTGGAGATGAACGACGAGCAGTACCGCAACTGGGTGAACCGCGACCTCGAGCCACACCTGCACCGCGAGGCCTACCTGCACGTCCTGCGGGAATCCGGGGTCGCCGACCACCATGCCACCCAGCTCTACGAACGCCTGGTGGACCCCGCCAGCTGGACGCCCTATCCGGACACCGCGCGCGTCCTGGAGGGTCTGCACCGGGCGGGCATCAGGACGGCCGTGGTGTCGAACATCGCGTTCGACCTGCGCCCGGCGTTCGCCGCCATGGGCATCGACCGCTACGTCGACCAGTTCGTGCTGTCGTTCGAAGTCGGTGCGGTGAAGCCGAACCCGGAGATCTTCGAGACCGCGCTGGGCAGGCTCGGGGTGGCGGCGGCCGACGCGCTCATGGTCGGTGACAGCGAGGAGGCCGACGGCGGTGCCGTCGCGGTCGGCTGCCGGTTCGCGCTGGTGGACCCGCTGCCCACCGAGCTGCGCCCCGACGGCCTGGTGCGCGCGGTGACCGCGGCCGGCGTCTCGCTCTGACCGGCTACAGGTGCGGCGCGTTCTTGATGGGCGCGTCCTGCGAACCCGCGGTCTGACACCACGTCTGCACGGCCAGGCGCGTACCGGACACCTCGAGAGAGGCTGGGTCGGTACCCTTTTCGTCCTTCAACATCTTGTTGACGGCTTCGTTCTGCGTCTTCTCGTCGGAACCCACGAAGTCCTTGCACTTGGTGTCGCCACCTTGAACGGACGGCGAGCATCCGACCAGCATCAGTCCGGCCGCGATGCCCGACATCAATACCCCTGCTGATCGCTTCATCGATGTCCTCTCGTTGGTGTCGCGGTCAACCACACCGCTTGCGCGCCGTCTGATACCCCTGGGCACCGCCTGTGAAACCAGCGACGCGCTCTACAGTCGAGGCGTGAGTGCTGACAACCCCTTCGATCCGGCTGCGTGGGAACCCGTTCGGGGTTTCGAGCTGACCGACATCACCTATCACCGGCACGTCGTCGACGGGCGACCCCAGCCCACGGTGCGGGTGGCGTTCGACCGGCCCGACGTGCGCAACGCCTTTCGGCCGCACACCGTCGACGAGCTGTATCGCGTCCTGGACCACGCCCGGATGTCCTCGGACGTCGGCGTGGTGCTGCTGACCGGCAACGGACCCTCCCCCAAGGACGGCGGCTGGGCCTTCTGCTCGGGCGGCGATCAGCGCATCCGGGGACGCACGGGGTACCAGTACGCCTCCGGCGACACCGCCGAGACCGTCGACCCCGCGCAGGCCGGACGCTTGCACATCCTGGAGGTGCAGCGGCTCATCCGCTTCATGCCCAAGCCGGTGATCTGCCTGGTGAACGGCTGGGCCGCCGGTGGCGGGCATTCCCTGCACGCCGTGTGCGACCTGACCCTGGCCAGCCGCGAGCACGCGCGGTTCAAGCAGACCGACGCCGACGTGGGCTCCTTCGACGGCGGCTACGGGTCGGCCTACCTGGCACGCCAGACCGGGCAGAAGTTCGCGCGCGAGATCTTCTTCCTGGGCCGCCCCTACACTGCCGAGCAGATGCACGCGATGGGCGCGGTGAACGAGGTGGTGGACCACGCCGAGTTGGAAACCGTTGCGCTGCAATGGGCCTCGGAGATCAATGGCAAGTCGCCGCAGGCCATCCGGATGCTGAAGTACGCGTTCAACCTGCTCGACGACGGGCTGGTGGGCCAGCAGCTGTTCGCCGGCGAGGCCACCCGGCTGGCGTACATGACCGACGAGGCCGTCGAGGGCCGCGACGCGTTCCTGCAGAAGCGCGACCCGGATTGGTCGGCGTTCCCGCGCTACTTCTGAGGTGATTCGTGGAGTTTCCGTTGCGCTCACCGCAACGGAAACTCCACGAATCGCTCTGGCACACTCGACCGGTGCCCGCACGGATCACTGCACTGCGCGTCGACGCGGGCGACGTGGTGCTACGCAAGGCCCGCGACGACGACCGCGAGGCGATCATCGCCCATGCCGTCGACCCGCAGGTGGGGGCCCATCTGGGTGGCCCGCAACCTCGCCACGACGTGGAACGCGACGTCGACGAGGCCGGCGTCGCCGCGGTGACCGACGCCTACGGGTCGTTCGTGATCGCCGACAAGCGCACCGACGCGTTCGTCGGCACCATGTCGCTGACCCGGCGCGGCGTCCACCACCCCGGCCACCTGCGGCCCGAGGGCGAGGAACTCGAACTGGCGTACACGCTGATCCCCTCCGCCTGGGGGCGGGGGTGGGCGTTCCGGGCGGCGACCGCGCTGCTGCGGATCGCGGCCACCGAACTGGACGACGAGCCGGTGATCATCGTGACCCAGACCGCGAACCGGCGCTCGCTGAACCTGGCGCGCCGACTGGGATTCGTGCCCGCCATGACCTTCGAGGAGTACGGCGCCGAGCAGACGCTGGCGGTCGCCGATCTGCGGCAGTTCGCCGACGCCTAGGCTGCACCGCGTGAAGAACCCGTTGCGCCGGCTGTCGGAGAACCTGTGGATGGCGGGCCTGCGCCCGCCGTTGGCGCCGTCGTTGTTCGGCGGCAGGTCCGACGTCGACCTGACGGGCAAGCGCATCCTCGTCACCGGCGCGTCGTCGGGCATCGGCGAGGCGGGGGCCCGCCGGCTCGCGGCCGCCGGCGCCCGCGTCATCGCCGTGGCCCGGCGCGCCGACCTGCTGGACGCACTGGTCGCCGACCTCGGCGGGGCCGCGGCGGCGTTCCCGTGCGACCTGTCCGACATGGACGCCGTCGACGACGTGGTCGCGAGGGTCATCGGCGAGTTCGGCGGCGTCGACGTGCTGGTGAACAATGCGGGGCGCTCGATCCGGCGTCCCCTCGCGGAGTCCCTGGACCGCTGGCACGACGTCGAACGCACGATGACGCTCAACTACTACGCGCCGCTGCGGCTCATCCGGGGTCTGGCGCCGGGCATGCGGGAGCGCGGCGACGGGCACGTCATCAACGTCTCCACGTGGGGTGTACTGAGCGAATCGTCGCCGCTGTTCGGGGTGTACAACGCGAGCAAGGCCGCGCTCACCGCGGTGAGCCGCGTCATCGAGACCGAGTGGGCCGCCGACGGCGTGCACTCCACCACGCTGTTCTATCCGCTCGTCAAGACGCCGATGATCGCGCCCACACGCGCGTTCGACGCCGTGCCCGGGCTCTCGGCCGAGGAGGCCGGGGAGTGGATGGTGACCGCGGCCCGCAAGCGGCCCGTGCGCATCGCCCCGCGCATCGCGGTGACCGCCGACTTCCTGAACGCGTTCGCCCCGGCGGCCGTCGACGCCGTGATGAAGCGGCAGCCCGTGGAGTCCGCCGGGTGAGCCCGGCGGTGTGTTAGAAACGGCGCCATGGAGATCCTCGCCAGCCGGGTCCTGTTCCGGCCGGCGGACTACGACCGATCGGTGGCGTTCTACCGCGACGCCATCGGGTTGGCCATCGCCCGCGAATACGGGGCGGGCACGGTGTTCCACGCCGGCCAGTCGCTGGTCGAACTCGCCGGCCACGGCGCACCGCGAACCGCCGGCGGCGGACCGTTTCCCGGCGCCCTGTGGCTGCAGGTGCGCGACGTCTACGAAACCCAGGCCCAGCTCGAGGCGCGCGGCGTCGCGATCACTCGGAACGCGGCGCGGGAACCGTGGGGTCTGCACGAGCTGCACGTGACCGATCCCGACGGCGTGACGCTGATCTTCGTGCAGGTGCCCGAGGACCATCCCCTGCGTCGCGACCCCAGGAACTGACACGGCCCCCGCCGGAGCGGGGGCCGATCTCAGAGCGTGTCGACTGCGCGCTGCTACCGCGCGGCGGCCAGCGGCCAGCCGACCGACGCCAGCCGCGACGCCACCTGCTGGATCTCCTCCGGCAGGGGTTCCTTCTCGATGACGCCGTGCACGGCGTTGCGGATGTCCTCTTCGGTCACGGTGTCCTCCTCGGCGCCCTTGAGCACCGTCTTGGCGGCCTGGACCACCTCGTCCTCGGTGAGCGAGCGCTTCAGCAGCGCCAGCAGGGCGAAGTAGTCCTTGGGCGGGACGCCCTGCGGGTAGCCGGCGTGCAACCAGTTCAGCACGTTGTCGAATGCCTTCTCTGCCATGTCTTCGTGCCCCTTACTTGCCTGGGATGAACGGCACCGGGTTGAACCCGAAGTGGTGTTGGATGGTGGCCTTGGTGATCCACAGGATCGCGATCACGATGACCGCCGCGACGACGGCGAACAGCACCGTGCCGAGCAGCTTGAGCGCCGGGTTCTGGGCGTGCACCGTGCCGTCGGTGTCGGTACCGCCCGCGCCCTTGGAGAACGCCACCAGCCCGACGGCGAACAGGGCAGGCAGCCCGGCGCCGAGGATGAGGCCGACCAGCAGGACCTTGAGGATGCTCTCGAGGTAGATCATGGTGATTCCCTATCTCCCGCTCAGACCGCTGCCGGAGACGTGGGCTCGACGGCGCGCGCGTCGGCGGGCACCACCGAGTTGCTGGCCTCGTCCCAGTCGGCGTTGACGTTGCTGTGATCGACCTTCTGCTGCTGGGCGCGCCAGTACATGTAGCCCGACAGCGCGACCAGGATGACGAAGATGACGCCGTCACCCACCAACTGGTTGCCGCTGACGGTCTTCAGCGCATGTGATAGCCAGTAGGACAGGGCACCCACCAGCGCGGCGGCAGGCAGCGTGATGACCCACGCCGCGGCCATCCGGCCTGCGACGGCCCAGCGCACCTGCGCGCCGGGCTTGCCGACGCCCGAACCGAGGATCGAGCCGGTGGCGACGTGCGTGGTCGACAGCGCCATGCCCGCGGCGCTCGACGACAGGATGATCGCGGCCGAGGAGGCCTCCGCGGCCAGGCCCTGCGGCGACTCGATCTCGACGAGCCCCTTGCCCAGGGTCCGGATGACGCGCCACCCGCCGATGTAGGTGCCCAGGCCGATCGCCAGGGCGCAGGAGGCGATGATCCAGAACGGCAGGCCGTCCTTCTTCACGTCCCCGGTCAGGTGGCCGGTGGTGATGAGCGCGAGCGCGATGACGCCCATGGTCTTCTGCGCGTCGTTGGTGCCGTGCGACAGCGCGACCAGCGAGGCGGTGGCGATCTGGCCCCAGCGGAAGCCCTCTTCGCGACGACGCTTCATGACCTTGCGGGTGATCCGGTAGACCAGCCAGGTGCCGACGGCGGCGACCAGGCCCGCGATGAACGGCGCGGCGAGCGCGGGGATGATGACCTTCTGCAGGACGCCGGACCAGTTGACCCCGGAGAGCCCGAGCGCGGCGAGGCCGGCACCGATCAGACCGCCGAAGAGCGCATGCGACGAGCTGGAGGGGATGCCGAACAGCCAGGTGAGCAGGTTCCACAGGATGCCGCCGATGAGGCCGGCGAAGATGATCGTCAGGCCGGTCGAGGCGTCGATGCCGGTGACCAGCGACCCGGTCTTGGAGTCCTGGATCTTCAGGACCGACGTGGTCACGGTGACGGCCACCTCGACCGAGAGGAACGCGCCGACCAGGTTCAGCACGCCCGCGAGGATGACCGCGGTCTTCGGCTTGAGGGCGCCGGTGGCGATCGAGGTCGCCATCGCGTTACCGGTGTCGTGAAAGCCATTCGTGAAGTCGAATGCCAGTGCTGTTGCTATCAGCAACACCAGGATGATCAGCTCTGCGCTCATGGCGTTGATTCTGAGGGATTCTCAGCGTTTTCGAGAAACGCCCTTCGGCCCTTTTCCAAGTGACGACCAGCAGATATGCAGGGGGTGCGCAATCGTTCATCCACTGTTCATCCGTTCGGCCCGGGCCGTTCGCTTGCGCAGGCGCCACCCGTTGCCCCCCGGTCGCCTGCCGTACGACGATCCGTCGCGCACTAGCATCGTCGCGTGGCCCACCGTCACCGACGGCACCCGGTCCGCGGCCCCAGGGAGCGCAGGAGCATGACGCCGTGAATGCCTTTCTCGCCAAGACCGTCGCGTGGCTCGACGCCCGCCACCCCGACCTCGCCGCCGGCGCGGCGCCCGACACCGGGGGGCTGGCATAGCGCCGCTGCGGGGCGTCGTCATCCCACCGGCGCCCTCGGCCCCCTCCCTCATCGCCGCGCTCGAGGGCGTCCTCGACGGTCGGGAGTCGGCGATCCTGCCGCTGCCCGCCGACGAGCGCGAGGCCGAACACCTCGCGACGACGCTGCGGGTCGACGACGACATCGACGATGACGTCGCCGTGGTGATGTCGACCTCGGGGACCACGGGCGTGCCCAAGGGCGCGATGCTGACCGCGGCGGCGCTGATCGCGAGCGCCGACGCCACCACGGAGCGGCTCGGCGGACCCGGTACCTGGCTGCTGGCGTTGCCCGCACACCACGTCGCGGGACTGCAGGTGGTGGTGCGCAGCATCTTCTCCGGCACCGTGCCGGTGGTGCTCGACCCCGGCTTCGACGCCGCGCTGCTGCCGGCCGCCGTGGACGCCATGGGATCGGGGCGCCGATACGCGTCCCTGGTGGCGGTGCAGCTGGCCAAGGCCCTCGCCGACCCGGCGGCCACGGCGGCCCTCGGCGCGCTGGACGCCGTGCTGGTGGGCGGTGGCCCGCTGCCCCGCGGCATCGGTGAGAAGGCAACCGCCGCAGGCATTCCCGTGGTCCGCACCTACGGCATGAGCGAGACCGCCGGCGGGTGCGTGTACGACGGCGTCGCCCTGCCGGGCGTCCACGTGCGGATCGACGACGGCCGAGTGTGGCTCGGCGGCCCGACCGTGGCCAAGGGCTACCGCAACCCGGTGACACCAGACCCGTTCGCCGAGCCCGGCTGGTTCCGCACCGACGACGTCGGCGCACTCGACGAGTCGGGCGTGCTGCGCATCCTGGGCCGCGTCGACGACGCCGTGAGCACCGGCGGGCTCACCGTGTTGCCGGCGGTGGTGGAGGTCGCCCTGGCCGAGCATCCGGCGATCAGCGAGTGCGCGGTGTTCGGCGTCCCCGACGAGCGGTTGGGTCAGCGCGTCGCCGTCGCGGTGGTACTGGCGGCGGACGCGGTCGCCCCGACGCTCGCCGAGCTGCGTGACCACGTCGCGGCCAGGCTGGACGTCACCGCGGCCCCACGCGAACTGCACGTGGTGGCCGACCTCCCCCGCAAGGGCATCGGCAAGCTCGACCGGCGCCGGCTCACCGAGCGGTTCGGCGCGCGCCTGCGCTGAGGGTCCGCGCGCCTGCGCTGAGGGTCCGCGCGCCTGCGCTGAGGGTCCTAGCGGCGCGCACGGGGCTACCCGGCGCGGGCCACCACGATGCAGGATGGGGCGATGACCCGAGTAGTGACCAGCGTCGAGGAACTGCGTGCCATCGTGGGGCTGCCCCACCCCGCCGTGGCGAACAAGGTGCGCGACCGGTTGTCGGCGGATCAACGGGACTGGCTGGCCCACTCACCGCTGGGCTTCGTGGCCACCACGGATGCGCAGGGGCGGGTCGACGTCTCCCCCAAGGGCGACCCTCCCGGTTTCGTCCACGTCGTCGACGACACCACGATCGCGATCCCGGAGCGCCCCGGCAACAAGCGCGTCGACGGTTTCCTCAACGTCCTGCAGCGGCCTCAGGTGGGCACGGTGTTCGTGATCCCGGGCCGCGGTGACACGCTGCGGATCAACGGGACCGGCCGCATCCTCGCCGACGCCGACTACTTCGACCTGTTGGCCGTGGGCGGCAAACGTCCGATCCTGGCGTTGGAGGTCGACGTGGAGGAGGTGTTCTTTCACTGCGCGAAGGCGTTTCTGCGCTCCGACGCGTGGAAACCCGAGACCTGGGAACCCACCGCGGTGCCGAGCGTCGCGCAGTTGGCCAAGTCCATGAAGCCGGACATGAGCGACGAGCAACTACGGCAGGCCTACAGCGAAGAGAGCATGCGAAAGGTGCTCTACTGAACAGGTTTGGATTTTACGCCACGGGCAATTCGTTCTGCGCGGAACCACGGGGTTCCCTCGACAGATCGGAAGAGCAATGATCGTTCTCGGCGTAATCCTGCTTCTCATCGGCTATTTCACCAGTTTGTCAATTCTGTACACGATTGGCGGCATCCTGGTGATCGTCGGCGTGGTGCTGTGGATCCTGGGCGCCGTCGGCCGCCCGGTGGGTGGACGCAAGGTCTGGTTCTAACCCGTCGTGAATCACGCCGCGCGGCGCGCCGACCATGCGGTGAGCCCGCTGGTCCGCGCCGCGGCGGCGTGGTCATGGCGCCTACTCGTGATCGTCGCTGCGGCCGCGGTCACGTTCGAGATCCTCCGCCGCCTCGGCGTCGTGGTGGTACCGGTGGCCCTGGCCCTGGTGTTCACCGCGCTGCTGCTCCCGGTGGTGGACTTCCTGGACCGCTACGGCGCGGTCCGAGGTGGGGCGGTGGCGTTCGTCATCGTGCTGGGGTTGACCATCCTGACCGGCGTGCTGGCCTTCGTCGTCAACCAATTCATCGACGGTGCACCGCAACTCACCGAAGAGGTGACGCGCAGCATCGACTCCACGCGGGACTGGCTCATCAACGGTCCCGCTCACCTGTCGGCCGAGCAGATCAACCGCGCAGGCGACACCGCCATCGAATCGCTGCGCACCCACCAAACCCAGCTCACCACCGGCGCGCTGTCCACGGCCGGCACCATTGCCGAGATCCTCACCGGCGTGCTGCTGTGCCTGTTCACCGTCATCTTCTTCCTGCTCGGCGGCCGCAGCATCTGGGCATTCGTCACGCGCCTGATCCCCGGCGACCACCGCGAGCGGGTGCGTGAGGCGGGCGCTGCGGGCTTCCACTCCCTCGCCGGATACGCCAGGGCCACGTCACTGGTGGCCCTCGTGGACGCCGTGGCCATCGGCACCGGGCTGGCGATCATGGGCATTCCCCTGGCATTGCCGCTCGCGTCGCTCATCTTCCTCGGCGCCTTCGTCCCCGTGGTGGGCGCCCTGGTCACCGGCTTCCTGGCCGTGGTGGTGGCGTTGCTGGCCAAGGGTTTCGTCTTCGCCGCCATCACGCTGGGCCTGATCGTGGCCGTCATGCAACTGGAAGCGCACGTCCTGCAACCGCTCGTGATGGGGCGGGCCGTGTCGATCCATCCTCTCGCCGTGGTGCTGGGCATCACCGCGGGTACGGTGCTGGCGGGCATCATCGGAGCGCTGCTCGCGGTGCCCGCGATCGCCTTCTTCAACAGCTTCGTCCGAGTACTGGCCGCACCGGATCCCGAGCGCCGCACCGATGCCCTCGCCGTCGAGGACGGCCCCCTCGTGGACGCCGACACCGACGAACCCCACTGACCGTTTAGCCCGGTCCGCGCCGGGTACCGATCGGCCATGACATCTCTGTGGTCGTCCGACCGGGCGCCGTCACGCGAGCAACCCGGACACCTCGAGGCGGTCGACGCCGCCGACGTCGTCGTGGTGGGCGCCGGCATCGTCGGCTTGACGACCGCCGTCCTGCTCGCCCGTGCCGGCAAGCGCGTCGTGGTGGTCGAAGCCCGCCACGTCGGGGCGGGTACGACGGGCAACACCACCGGGAAGGTGAGTCTCCTTCAGGGAAGCAAGCTTTCGCGGGTCTTCGCGCGACACGGCGAGGACCTGACGCGGGACTACGTGGAGGGCAACCGGGAGGGACAGAGCTGGCTGCTCCGCCACTGTGACGCTCACGGCATCTCGGCTCAGCACGAAGACGTCTACAGCTACGCCCAGTCGGCCGACGGGGTCGGCATGGCGCGAGCCGAGCTGGCGGCATGCCGCGCAGCCGGACTCGACGTGAGGTGGGCCGCCGAAGCCGACGTCCCGTTCCCCTTCCACGGCGGGGTGCGCCTGCCCGACCAGGCACAGGTCGATCCCCTGCCCATCCTGAGCAGCCTGGTGGTCGAACTCGAAGGCCACGGGGGCACCCTGATCGAAGGGGCCAGGGTGGTGTCGGTCAGCGGGTTGACACCGCGAGTCACCGTGCGTTCCAGCCGTGGTGACGACACCGGCGAGATCACGATCGCGGCGCAGCACTGCATCCTGGCCACCGGCACGCCGATCCTGGACCGCGGGGCCTTCTTCGCCAGGCTGGAACCCAAGCGCTCGTACTGCATGGCATTCGACGTCCCCGGCGACGTGACGCGCCCCATGTTCCTGTCGGTGGACTCCCCGACGCGATCGGTGCGCTACGCCCCGACACCCCAAGGCGACAAGCTGGTGGTCGGCGGCGCCGGGCACACCGTCGGCCGATCCGCCACGCCGTCCGAGGGGCTCGCCGAACTGCGCAAGTGGGTCGTGCTGCACTACCCCGGTGCGGTGCAGACGCACTTCTGGTCCGCCCAGGACTACTCCCCGGTCGACGAGCTGCCCTACGTCGGACCCATCCTGCCGGGCGCCGACAACGTGCTCGTGGCAACGGGTTTCGACAAGTGGGGCATGACGAACGGGGTCGCTGCCGCCCTCGCACTGTCGGCGCGCATTCTCGGCGGCCGGATGGACTGGGCGCGCGCCTTCGCCACGTGGAATCCACGGGAACTCAAGGGAGCGGCGAAGGCGGCCAAGCTCAACCTCGAGGTGGGGCTGTACCTCGCCAGGGGGTGGGTGACCCCGGCGCTGCACCCCGACGGCGACCTCGCCGACGGCGAGGGCGTGGTCAGCGGGCCACCGTGGCACCTGCGGGCGCGCAGCGTCGTCGACGGCGTCGAGCACGGCAGCTCGCCGGTGTGCCCGCATCTCGGCGGCATCGTCACGTGGAACGACGCGGACGAGGCCTGGGAATGCCCGCTGCACGGTTCCCGGTTCGCGCCCGACGGCGAAGTCCTCGAGGGGCCCGCCACCCGCGGGCTGGCCCATCCCCTGCAGCGGCCCGTACCCGTCGACTGAACCCCGTCAGCGGTTGCGGCGCAGCGTCTCGTGGGGGCTCTCCCCGAAGCACTGGCGGTACGAGACCGCGAAGCGGCCGGTGTGGGCGAACCGCCAGCGCGCCGCGGTCGACGTGACGGTGACGGTGGACCGGTCACCGTCCAGCAGCTCGTCGTAGGCGCGCTGCAACCGTACGCGTCGCAGGTAACCGGTGGGCGTCATGCCCAGGTGCTTCTTGAACACCGCCTGCACCCGCCGGGGCGTCACGTAGACGGCCCCGGCGATCTCGACGACACCGATGTCGCGACCGGCGTTGTCCTCGATGAACTCGATGGCGCGCCGGAGCATCGGGGGCACCGAGTCCGGTACCGCCGGCGTGGCCGGCTGCTCGTCGACGGCATGGGCGAACGTCGCGAGCGTGGCCCCCACCAGCAGCTGTTGCGCGCCCGCCAGCACGTCGGGGTGGTGCAGCGCCGGCGAGGCGAACACGGTGTCCTTGACGAACGTGACGGCCTGCTTCCACCCGTCGGCAGCCGTTCGGTCCACCGGACGGGGGTCGGTGAACCGAACGGCGGCAGTGCCGGCAGGGCACCCGCCGAGCGCCCGAGGGTCGACGGTGACGACGACCAGCCGGCAGTCGACGAGCCTCATCGACACCGGCCCGTCACCGGGACCGGCGACGAGCAGGTCCCCCGGGCTCAGCTCCGCGACATGCCCGGCCACGTCGAACTCCGCGTGGCCGCCGAGCAGCCACACCACGAGGACCCCGGACAACCGCTGCACGACGAACCGCCCCTGTCCGCGCTGGTGCACGTCGTCGATCGCGACGGCACCCCACGCGGCCCGGCGGTGCGCGATTTCCGCGACACCGGCTTCCGACGCTCCGAGGTGGTCGAGGGTGAGGGTGTCACCCCACGCGCGCGCCACGTGTTCCCGCACGTCGACGGGGTCACTGGTCCGGACTTCGGAATGCTCGACTGCCGCCATCAAATGCTCCCGGGCAGGCACGTCGTCACGCGACGGGGCCCGCCCCACCAGCGCCGGGTTCCGGCACGGGCCGCAGGGTACGGGGCGCAGCAATCCTGACTCGCGACATGATCACGGCATGGTCCCACGCAGCACATGGTCGGCGACATCCTCTCGGCGAATTGGGCTAGGCCTCGAAACGAACCCGGAACGAATCCGGAACGAATCCCGGAACGAATCCCGGTACGAACCCCAGAACGAACCCCGAACGAATCCGTGCGTCGCGCACCGGCACCGGTTCGGGGAAGGATGCAGACGAACGCACGGGTCCAAGACGTATGGTCACACGCGTGAGCGGTTGTCTGGACGGAACGGAATGAACGAACAACTCGACGAATCCTTCGAAGCCCTGCTGGAATTCATGCGCGACGCCCGGGGTTTCGACTTCACGGGCTACAAGCGGACGTCGCTGACACGGCGCGTGCGGCGGCGCATGGAGCACGTCGGGGTGGACACCTTCGAGGCGTACCTGGACCTGCTGCAGGCCAGTTCCGACGAGTTCGCGGCACTGTTCAACACGATCTTGATCAACGTCACGTCCTTCTTCCGCGACCCGGAGGCATGGGACTTCATCGCCACAGAGGTCGTCCCGCACCTCGTCGCACCGAAGCCGGGCGACGACACGATCCGCATCTGGAGCGCGGGCTGCGCCTCCGGCCAGGAGGCCTACACCCTGGCGATGCTGCTGGCGGAGGCGTTGGAGCCCGACGAGTTCCGGCGCCGGGTGAAGATCTACGCCACCGACCTCGACGAGGACGCCCTCGCGCAGGCACGGGCCGCGTCCTACGACGGCAAGGCAGTGGAGTCGGTGCCACCGCACCTGCTCGAGCGCTACTTCGACCACATCGGCAACCGCTACGTGTTCAACAAGGACCTGCGGCGGGCGGTGATCTTCGGCCGCAACGACCTGGTGCGCGATGCCCCGATCTCCCGGGTGGCACTGCTGGTGTGCCGCAACACCCTGATGTACCTGAACGCCGAGACGCAGCGCACCGTGCTGTCCCGGCTGCACTTCGCCCTGGCGCCCGCCGGGGTGCTGCTGCTCGGGCACGCCGAGATGCTGCTGAGCCACGCCGACAAATTCACGCCCCTGGAGCTGGGCCACCGCATCTTCATGCGGGCCGCGGGGTCACGCAGCGAACTGGACCGCGTCGAGGTGCCGAATCGCCAACTGGAGCGGGTGGGCAGCCTGGCCGGGTTGGCGCCGGTGCGCGAACTGGCCTTCCGGGCGAGCCCCGTCGCGCAACTGGTGGTCACCGGCGACGACACCGTGGCGATGATCAACCAGCAGGCCGAGTCGACGTTCGACCTGTCCGCCCGCGACATCGGCAGGCTGCTGCGCGACCTCGAGATCTCCTATCGCCCCGTGGAATTGCGGGCCTACGTCGAGCAGGCGAAGGTGGAGCGCCGGGCGGCACGCATCCCCGAAGTCAGCTGGGCCCGCGAGGGCACCGAGACCATTTGGTTCGAGATCCACGTCAATCCCCTGGTGGACGCCGAGAACGGGTTGGTCGGCGTGTCGATCGTGTTCTTCGACGTCACCGCCAACCGCAAGCTGGTGGAGCAGGTGGTGCAGACCAACACCCAGCTCGAGGCGGCCTACGAGGAGTTGCAGTCCACCAACGAGGAACTCGAGACCACCAACGAGGAACTGCAGTCCACGGTCGAGGAACTCGAGACCACCAACGAGGAACTGCAGTCCACCAACGAAGAACTCGAGACCATGAACGAGGAGTTGCAGTCCACCAACGACGAACTGCACACCATCAATGACACGCTGCGCGAACGCACCGGCGAACTCGACCACGCCACGACGTTCCTCAACTCGCTGGTGAACTCCATCAGCCTGGGAATGGTGGTCGTGGACCGGGAGATGCGGGTGGTGTCCTGGAACCAGGGCAGCGAGGAACTGTGGGGGCTGCGTGCTGACGAGACCACCGGCGTCGTGCTGACGACGCTGGACTTCGGGCTGCCGATGGATACCGTGAAGCCGCTCATCGGCAACGCGTTCGTCGACCCCGAGGCCACCGGCGAGGTGACGGTGCCCGCCGTGAACCGCCGCGGCAGGCACGTCGACGTGCGGGTCAGATGTTCGTCGTTCCGGTCGGTCGGGGGCAGCGTCAACGGTGCCCTGCTGCTCGTGGAGCCGGTGGCGTAGCAGTAACCCGCCGTCAGCGAGCGCCGAGCCGTCGCATCCCGTCCGCCTGCGGTCAGACGTGGTGCGGGACACGGGAGGCGATGCCGACGAAATGGGTACCCGCGAGCCGTGACCTTCGGCCTACCTGACGGCGTACACGCCTGCCTCTTCGACCTCGACGGCGTCCTGACCGACACCGCAAGCGTGCACAAACGCGCCTGGAAGCAGATGTTCGACGACTTCCTGCGGAGCCGTGACGGAGAGTCGTTCACGCCCTTCGACGTCGATTCCGACTACCTGTCCTACGTCGACGGCAAGACGCGCCAGGACGGAGTTCGGTCCTTCCTGTCCAGCCGCGGCATCACCCTGCCCGAGGGCAGCGCCGACGACGGGCCGGACGCCGACACCGTCCAGGGCCTCGGCACCCGCAAGAACGACGCCTTCCTGAAGACCCTGCACACCGACGGCGTCGCGGTGTTCGACGGCTCGCGGCGGTACCTGGAGGCCGTCAGCGAGGCGGGACTGCGCATCGCGGTGGTGTCCTCGTCGGCGAACACCCGCGAGGTGCTCGAGATCACCGGCCTCGCCCACTTCGTCGAGGTGCGCGTGGACGGGGTCACGCTGCGCGAGGCCGGGATCGCCGGCAAGCCCGCGCCGGACTCCTACCTCGAGGCCGCCCGCCGCCTGCACGTCGATCCGGCCGAGGCGGCCGTGTTCGAGGACGCGCTGTCGGGCGTCGAGGCCGGCCGGGCCGGGCACTTCGGCGCGGTCGTGGGCGTCGACCGCGTCGGCCAGCGCGACGAGTTGCTCGCGCACGGTGCCGACGTGGTGGTCACCGATCTCGTGCAGCTGCTGGCGGCTCGATGAGCGACCAGCACGCCACGAGCGAGCAGGCCTTTCCCGTCGAACCGTGGCACGTGCGCGAGACGTCGCTCGACCTGGATCGCCTCGCCCAGGTCGAGTCGGTGTTCGCACTGTCCAACGGCCACATCGGTTTTCGCGGCAACCTCGACGAGGGTGAACCGCACGGTCTGCCGGGGACGTACCTGAACTCGTTCTTCGAACTGCGGCCGCTGCCGTATGCCGAGGCCGGGTTCGGCTACCCCGAGGAGGGCCAGACCGTCGTCGACGTCACCAACGGCAAGATCATCCGGCTGCTGGTCGACGACGAACCCTTCGACGTGCGCTACGGCGACCTGGAGCATCACGAGCGGGTCCTCGACATGCGGGCCGGAACGCTGACGCGTGAGGTGACGTGGCGCTCCCCCGCGGGCCGCCGGGTGGGACTCACCACGACGCGCCTGGTCTCACTGGCGCAGCGCGGGGTGGCGGCCATCGAGTACGTGGTGGAGGCGCTCGACGAGTTCACCAGGGTGACCGTGCAGTCGGAACTGGTGGCCAACGAGGATCAGCCGCAGACGTCCAACGATCCGCGCGCCGCGGCCATCCTGGCGCATCCCCTGCAGGCGGTGTCCCACGACTCCGAGGAGCACAGCGCCGTCCTGGTCCACCGCACCGCCCACAGCGAGCTGACCATGGCCGCGGCCATGGACCACGAGGTCGACGTGCCGGGCCGGGTCGAGGTGTCCACGGACGCGGGCGAGGACCTGGCCCGCACCACCATCATCTGCGGGCTGCGGCCCGGCCAGAAGCTGCGGGTGGTCAAGTACCTGGCCTACGGCTGGTCGAGCCTGCGGTCGCGGCCGGCCCTGCGAGACCAGGTGGCCGCGGCGCTGGCGGGTGCGCGCTACACCGGGTGGCAGGGTCTCGTCGACGCCCAGCGGGCCTACCTCGACGACTTCTGGGACTCGGCCGACGTCGAGGTGGAGGGCGACGCCGAGTGCCAGCAGGCGGTGCGCTTCGGGCTCTTTCACGTGCTGCAGGCCAGTGCCCGCGCGGAGCGCCGCGCCATCCCCGGCAAGGGACTCACCGGCACGGGATACGACGGGCACGCGTTCTGGGACACCGAGGGCTTCGTGCTGCCCCTGCTCACCTACACCCACCCCACGGCGGCTGCGGACGCCCTACGCTGGCGGGCCTCGACGCTGGACCTGGCCAAACAGCGTGCTGCCGAACTGGATCTGGCGGGCGCCGCCTTCCCGTGGCGCACCATCCGAGGGCAGGAGTGCTCGGCCTACTGGCCTGCAGGCACGGCGGCCTGGCACGTCAACGCCGTGATCGCGATGGCGGTGGAGCGCTACCGGGTGGTCACCGGCGATCATTCGATCGAGGCCGAGTGCGGCCTGGAGGTGCTGATCGGCACCGCGCGACTCTGGGCGTCGCTGGGCCACCACGACCGCCACGGCGTCTGGCATCTGGACGGCGTGACCGGACCCGACGAGTACACGGCCGTGGTCCGCGACAACGTGTTCACCAATCTGATGGCCGCACACAACCTCCGGATCGCCGCCGCCGCGTGCGAACGCGATCCGCAACGCGCCCGCGACCTCGGGGTGGACACCGAGGAGATGGCGGCATGGCGCAACGCCGCCGACGCCGTGCACGTCCCCGTCGACGAGGGTCTGGGCGTGCACCAGCAGCACGACGGCTTCACGACGCTGCGCGAGTGGGACTTCGACGACAACACCGCCTATCCGCTGCTGATGCACGAACCCTACGTGCGGCTGTATTCGGCGCAGGTCATCAAGCAGGCCGATCTGGTGCTGGCCATGCACTGGCTGGGGCACGCCTTCACCGACGACGAGAAGGCCCGCAACGTCGACTATTACGAGCGGCGGACGGTGCGCGACTCGTCGCTGTCCGCATGCACCCAGGCCGTGATGTGCGCCGAGGTCGGCCACCTCGAACTCGCCCACGAGTACACCTACGAGGCCGCGATGATCGATCTGCGCGACCTGCACCACAACACCGGCGACGGTCTGCACATGGCGTCGCTGGCGGGGGCGTGGACCGCGCTGGTCGCCGGCTTCGGTGGTCTCCGCGACGGCGAGGACGTCCTGGCGTTCGACCCGATGCTGCCCGACGGCATCTCGCGGCTCCGATTCCGACTGTGCTGGCACGGTTTCCGCGTGACCGTGGACATCGACCACGCGGAGGTGACCTACACGCTGCGCGACGGTCCGGACGGCCGGCTGACCATCAGACACGCCGGGAAGGACGTCGAGATCACCACCCGGGAACCGACGACGGAGCCGGTGCGGGAACGCATCCCGCTGCTACCCGCACCGCAGCCGCCGCCGGGCAGGCGACCGCTGCGGCGCAAGCGCGTCGAGTGAGGGCGGGCGCCGGTGACGCCGCACGCGTGGCCGTGAGCCGGTCTTCTCCTCCGGTCGGCGCGGCATCCGCCGCTCCCCTCAGCCCGGTGCCGGCGGCTCCGGCCCCGGACGTTCGTGCGCGGTGAGCAGCACGTGATCGACGTACTCGCGGACCGCGGGCGTCACCGGTCGCATGACGAGTTCGTCCACGAATTTCGTTGCGATGTCTCGTAGCTTGACGTTCGTCTGCTGGGAACGCCAGCGGAGCACTTCGAAGCCGCGCTCGGCCGACACGCCGTAGGTCATGCGAATGATGCCGATGGCCTGATTGATGACGGCTCGTCGCTCCTCGACCTCGGCCACCATCTTGCTGATCGATCGCTGCACGTCGACGGACAGCGTTTCGGTGGCATCGACGTAGAACCCGCTGGTGCCGATGACGGCACCCGAGTCGTCGGTCAACTGGTCGCCGACCACGACGACGGTGCGCTCGCGTCCCGAGGTGTCGATGATCCGGTGCCGGCTGCTGAACGGCGCGCGGCGCGCCAGGACTCCGTCGATGATCGCCGAGACCGCGTCCTTGTCCTCGGGATGCTTGTGCGAAAGGATGAGTTCGGTTGTCGGCGTGACCGTTCCGGGTTCGTATCCATGCATCCGAGCCACCGCGTCGGACCACTCCCAGCGCTGCGTGGCAAACAGATAGCGAAAGCTGCCCACGTTCTCGGAACCGTCGACCGTGTCGTCGTTCACGGTCGGAAGGATTGCACATCGCCACCCGCTGCGCTGCCAACTACGGTGAACGCGTGATGGCTCATCCCGGCGAGAAGGTGCGGCGTCGGCACACAACGAATCGCCCGTCAGGGCTTGAGGATCACCTTCACGGCGCCGTCCTGCTTCTTCTGGAAGATGTCGTACGCGTGTGGCGCCTGCTCCAACGGCAGTTCGTGCGTCGCGAACGAGTCGACGCCCAGAGGGTCGTCGTCGCCGAGCAGCGGCATGATGTCGTCGACCCATCGCTTGACGTTGGCCTGCCCCATCCGCAGCCGAATCTGCTTGTCGAACAACGTCAGCATCGGCAGCGGGTCGGCCATGCCGCCGTAGACGCCGATCAGCGAGATCGTGCCGCCACGGCGCACGACGTCGATCGCCGAGAGCAGGGCATCGAGCCGGTCGACGCCCGCCTTCTGCATCATGGGCTTGGCGATCGCATCCGGCAGCACCGAGGTGAGCTGCTGGGCCGCCTTGGCCACCGGCGACCCGTGGGCCTCCATGCCGACGGCGTCGATCACCGAATCCGTGCCGCGGCCATCGGTCTTGGCGCGGATGACCTCGCCCAGGTCCTTGCCGACGTCGCGCAGATCCAGTGTCTCGATGCCGCGCGCAGCGGCACGTGCCAGCCGTTCGGGCACCCGGTCGACGGCGATCACGCGATGCCCCAGGTGCTGGGCGATGCGTGCGGCCATGTCACCGATGGGTCCCAGGCCCAGCACCGTCACCGAGCCGCCGTCGGGGATGTCGGCGTAGTCGACGGACTGCCATGCGGTGGGCAGCACGTCGGACAGGTAGACGTAACGCGAATCGGGCGGGCCGACGGGCACCTTGACGTGGGTGAACTGCGCCTGCGGCACGCGCAGGTACTGCGCCTGCCCGCCGGGCACCGAGCCATACAGTTCGGAGTAGCCGAACAGCGCCGCGCCCATGCCCTGATCCCGCACCTGGGTGGTCTCGCACTGGGTGTAGAGGGCGTGGTCGCACATGAAGCAACTGCCGCAGGAGATCTGGAACGGCACCACGATGCGGTCACCCACGCGCAGGTCACCGGTGTCCGGTCCGGTCTCCACGACGACACCCATCGGCTCGTGACCCAGGATGTCGCCGGGCGTCATGAAGGCCCCGAGCACCTCGTACAGGTGCAGGTCGGACCCGCAGATGTTGGTCGACGTCACCTCGATGATCGCGTCGTTGGGCCGTTCGATCGTGGGGTCCGGCACCTCCTCGACCCTGACGTCGCGCTTGCCGTGCCAGGTGACTGCCTTCATCGCGGGATTCCCTTCGCGGGGTTCGGTGAACTGGTGGTGCGGGCAGCGCTACCCCCTGAACGCGGTGCTGACACGCGCGGCTGCCGACATCCTGAGCCCCGGGTCAGCGCACGGACGACGCCGACGCCACCTCGACCACCAGCGGCCGGTGATCGGAGATGGCCATCACCGGTGCGTCCACCGCGCCGGCGACCAGCCCGGGATGATCGGTGAGCACGTGGTCGAGCTGGCGTTTCGGCGCGTCAGCGGGGAACGTGGGCGCCGTCGCCAATGGACGCAACCGCGACCAGCGCGCCGCGACGGTGGGCCTCATGTTCAGGTCACCGACGAGCACGTGCGGGCCCGGCAGGCCCCGCAGGTCGCGCACCATGCGGCGCAGCTGCAACCGATTCCAGCCAGGCACGAACGACAGGTGGGTGTTGGCGACGGTCAGCGGCCCGAGCGGCGTGTCGAAACACCCGATCACCGCGGCGCGCGGTTCCTCGTCGACCATGACGACCCGATTCGGACCGGGCAGGAAGAGCGGGAAGCGGAACGGGATTCGGGGCAGCCGCAGCACCTGCCACGACGACGCCGGGTGCCGCGACAGCAGCGCGATGCCGTACGCCGCGCCCGTGGGGTGGTCCTCGCCCGTCGCGGCCACCCACGTGGCGCCGGGGGTTCCGGACACCGCGGCCACGAACCGGTGGCTCACCGCACCCATGGCGTCGGCCGCCACCGCCGTCAGGTCCACCCGCCCCGAACGCTCCTGATCGAAGTCCACCTCCTGCAGCGCCAGCACGTCGGGATCGAGGCCCCGCACGCTCGCCCACAGGCGATCGGCGTCGACGTCGCCGCCGACCGTTCTGCCGTGCAGGATGTTGAACGTCGCCAGCCGCATGGGCTACCTCATACCCACGACGTGCGCATCGGGACACGAGGGCCGAGATGGCCTGCGGGGGCGCTCCGGCAACGCCGTTGGAGTGCTTCGGTTCCTCACCGACCGGCTGGGTATCTCGGGTTCGCGGTGACGGTCTTGTAGGCTCCCGGACACAGTGCCAGCACCGCGGCGTGACCGGTGTGCGGCGCCGCGTCGGGATAACCGGCCCGGACGAACGACGAGAACCGTCGCAACAGCTTGATCATCGGACTCCCCTTCGGGACGACAGGTCGGCCGACCTGGACAGACACCGCAGTTACCCCGATCACGGGTGTCCAAAACGTGAACATCGGGTGTACGGCTGGGTGTACGGCCGGGTGTACGGCTGGATGTACGGCCCCCCGCTTCGCCGGGAGGCCCGCCGCCGTCGCGCACCGAAGGATCACTTCGACTCGCCGCGATCAGGAATACCCGGCCGCCGCGCACGCTTGCCCCTCGGGAGGACCGTTCGACCACACCCGAGGAGCCTGCATGAGCCGACCCGTCCGCATCGCCGTCCAGATCCAGCCGGGCGGCACACCCGACTACCGGACGTGGCGCGACGCCGTCGTCGCCGCCGACGACCTGGGCGTCGACGTCGTCTTCGGCTACGACCACTTCCACCGCCCGGCCATGGAAGCGCTCGTCGACGGCAAGCCCGTCATGGCCGAGGAACAGCCCGACGTCAACAACTTCGAGGGCTGGACCGCGCTGGCCACCTGGGGCGAGATCACCTCGCACGCCGAGATCGGCCTCCTGGTCACCGGTATCGGCTACCGCAACCCCGACCTGCTCGCCGACATGGCCCGCACCGTCGACCACGTCAGCGGAGGGCGGCTGATCCTGGGGCTCGGCGCCGGCTGGTACGAGAAGGACTACACCACCTACGGCTACGAGTTCGGCACCTTCGCCACCCGCTTCGACCTGTTCGACGAGGGCCTGGTCCGCATCGAGAGGCGACTGGCCGCCCTGGTCCCGCCGCCCCTGCGCACCATCCCGATCCTGATCGGCGGCACCGGACCGAAGCGCTCCCTGCCCGCGGTCGCCAGGCACGCCGACATCTGGCATGCGTTCGCCGAACTGGACTCGTTCCGGGCGGCCAGCCAGCGCGTCGACGAACTCGCCGCCGGTTTCGGCCGCGACGGCGCCGACATCGAGCGGTCCACCCTGTGGGGCGACCCCGCGAACGGCGACGCCTTCCGCGACGCCGGGGTCACGCTGTTCCAGCTGGAACTCACCGCCGACGACGGCTACGACCTGACGCAACTGCGCGACGCCATCCGGTGGCGCGACCGGAACTGAACCCCGCCGCACGTCACGGGATCGTCAGCGGGGCGTTCCCAGGCAACTCCAGCACCGCCGCATAGGGTGGACAGGCGTGAAGTCCGCCCGCCGCGAAGTGTTCGCCGTGACGTTGGCACTGCTCCTGGTGGTGGCAGCGTTCGTCGTGCCCCACCTGAACCTGGGCATCGTCACGCCGCTCATCAACGCCACGCCCCAGCGTTTCCGCGACTTCGCCGACACCGCGCCGATCTTCGGCTGGTGGGATGCCCACGTCGGGTGGGGCACCGTGCCCGCCATCCTGATCGGGGCCGCCACCATCCTCGCCGGCCACGCGGTGGCCGCGCGGCTCCCCTGGCGATACCTGCCGTGGGTGACGTGGGCCGTCTCGGCCGGCTGGGCCTTCTCGCTGGCCATGATCGACGGCTGGCAACTCGGCTTCGCGGGCCGGCTCACCGCGCGGCACGAATACCTGCGTCAGGTCCCCACCATCACCGACGTCGGCGAAACCGTCCGCACCTTCTCCTCGCGCATCCTCGACTTCCAGCCGGATTCCTGGATCACCCACGTCTCGGGACACCCGCCGGGCGCCCTGCTGACGTTCGTCTGGTTGGACCGCATCGGGCTGGGCGGAGGCGCGTGGGCCGGGCTGCTGTGCCTCGCCGTGGGCTCGAGCGCGGCGGCGGCCATCGTCGTCACGGTCCGGGCACTGTCCGACGAGACGACGGCACGGATGGCCGCACCCTTCCTCGCCGTCGCCCCCACCGCCATCTGGATAGCCGTGTCCGCCGACGGCTACTTCGCCGGCGTGGCGGCCTGGGGCATCACGCTGCTGGCCCTGGCCGTCACCGGGCGCCGACCCCTGCTCGCCGGCGTCGGCGCGGGCCTGCTGCTGGGCTGGGTGATCTTCCTGAACTACGGCGCCGGCCTCATGGCCGTACCCGCCCTCGCGGTCCTGCTGTCGGCGTCGTCCGTGCGCGCTGCGATCCGCGCGCTGCTCCCGGCCGTCGTCGCTGCGCTGGCCGTCGTCGCGATCTTCGCGGCCGCCGGCTTCTGGTGGTTCGACGGCTACCACCTGGTGCAGGAACGCTACTGGCAGGGCATCGCTCTGGACCGGCCCTTCCAGTACTGGGTGTGGGGCAACCTGGCCGCGGTGGTGTGCGCGATCGGCCTGGGCACGGTGGCCGGTCTGGCCCACCTGTTCGACGTCGCCGCGTTCCGCAGGCGCAGCGGCCTGCACCTGGTGCTCGCGGGGGCCATCCTGGCCATGCTGTGCGCGGACCTGTCGATGCTCAGCAAGGCGGAGGTGGAGCGCATCTGGCTCCCGTTCACCGTGTGGCTGCCCGCCGCAGGCGCCCTGCTACCCCGACGGTGGGCCCGGTGGTGGCTGGCCCTCAACGTCGTGGGCGCGGTGGCGCTCAACAGCTTCATCCTGACGAACTGGTGACCGCCTGACCATAAGGCAGTAGACCGGCACGCACGCCCACACGACGGCCACGGCCACCCAGAAGCCCAGCGGATAGTCGCGATCCAGCACCGTCGGGTTGTCCGCGTGCGCGCCGGGGCGGGCGTAGACCGGGATGGCCAGCAGCGCCAGCACCACCGTGCACAGACCGGCCACCGCGACCGGCGGCCACCACCGGCCCGGGACGAGGCGCCGGCCCGCGAGCCCGAAGGCCGCGCACGCCGGCGCGAACACCAGGTCGTGGATCACGGCTCCGGCCACGGCCCACACGACGATGCGGACGAGCACCGGCGTCGGCATCTCGAGCAGCAGGACCACGCCATAGCCGGCGACGGCGAGGCCGACCGCCACCAGCAGTGCCCTCACGACAGCACCTCGATCACGGACAGCCATTTCGTCTGCAGCACCCCGGGCCGCGACGGCGCGATGAGCCGGCACGGATAGCCGTGGTCGAGATCGAGCACCTGGCCGTTGACGCGCAGCGCGACGAGCGTGTGGTCGTCGCGGGCATGCCGCGCGGGCAGCACCGTCCGCGAGTACGGACCCGGCGGCTCCAGCGACACCATCCGCACGTCGGCGTTCGGGTCACCGCCCACGGCGCGGATCAGGTCCGCCAGCACCACGCCGGTCCACTCCGCATTGGCGCTCCAGCCCTCCACGCACGCGATCGGCAGCGTGCGCGTGGCCTGAGGCAGCCGTCCGAGGTCCTCGACGCCGAACTGCCGCCGCACCGTGCCGTTGACCACGGTCAGCCGGTAGTCCGGGGCCCGCGCGCTGCGCAGCACGCCGGCGGCCGCCGCGGAGCGGTTGACCGGAACCCCTTGCGGTCCTTCCCCGGAACGCGGCGCCAGCACCGCGACGTGCCGCAGCCACGGCACCGTCTGCCCCACCGTGACCAACGTCGCGAGACCCGCCGCGACGGCCGTCCCCGCCAACACCGTGCGACGCGTCGGCCCAACCGTCCCGCCCCCGGCGACGTCGTCTGCCGGTTCGCCCAGCGCCGCCCGGATCACCGGCAGCTTCACCCCGACGTGCACCACCACGGCCCCGAACGCCACCCACGCCATCGCGTAATGGCTGGTGGTGAAGAAGAACCGAAAGGCGTACCACTGCGCCAGGTTCATCAACCCCGTGGACAGCTGGAAGATCATCGCGGCCACGAGCACCAGGATGGACGCCCGCTCCAGCATCCGGACCGGTCCGCCGAAGACCGGGCGCGCGAACAGCTTCGGCCACACCGACCACAGTTTGACTACGAGCAGCGGGATGGCCGCGATGCCGGTGGCCACGTGCACGCCCTGGGTCACCCGGTACAGCCACACCGGCCGGGTCGGCCAGGAGAACCACGGCTGCGGATGCTGAATGAGATGGCTCAGCAGGCCGGTGACGAAACACACCGCCACCGCCACGCCCAGCCAGACGCCGACCCGCGCGGTGACGGCCACCCCGCGCAGGGCCGACGGCTTCATGCCGCGGCCAGCGTCGCCAAGATCCGGTTGCCGATGGGGTGCACCGCGGTGACGGCCAGACCCACCTCGTCGGCGATCGCCCGGGCGCCGTCGACACCCACGGTCGCCCAGCGGAACCACGGCCCGACGGTGCGGGCGGACTCCAGGCGCACCCAGCGCACCACGACGCCGTCGGTGGCGGCGTCGAACTCCGTCACGCACCGGCCGCCGGCGCGCAACAGCTCGGCCGCCCTGGCCAACACGCGACGCGGATCCCCCGAGATGCCGACGTTCCCGTCGGCCAGCAGGACGGTACCCCACCGCCCGGTGCCGGGCAGCGGCTCGAACAGGTCGCGGCGCAAGGCCGGCGCTCCGCGTTCGCGGGCCATGCTGACCGCGGTTTCCGACTGGTCGACACCCAACGCCGGAATGCCCCGCCGGACCAGGTCGGCCACCAAACGTCCCGGGCCACAGCCCAAGTCGAGCGTCGGACCGTGACACAGGTCCAGCACCGCCCGGTCGAACGAGTGGTCACCACGGCGCCGCCCCAGCCAACTGCGGACCGCGAGGCCGTGCACGCTGCCGTCCTCGTAACGGATCCAACATCGCTCGCCGGTGAGCGCGCGGTCGTACAGGTTGCCGAACATCAGCGTCGCACCGCCAATCGGGCCAGGTGGGTGAGCTTCCCGCACTCCTGCATCACCACGTCGAGGTCGTCGACGGTGTCGATGTCGGACAGTTCGTTGACCAGGGTCACGGACAACCCCTGACACTCGAGCGCCTCCCTGGTGCGAATTCCGGTGTCGGGGCGCGACATCGGCACGTCGACCAGGCAACGGGCCGCGGCCGGATCGTGCAACCCCAAGACCCACCACCCACCGTCGCGCGCCATGCCCAGGATCGCGTCGCCGGCCGCCAGCGCCCGGGCACACCCCACCAGCAACGACCCCGTGACCTGTGGGGTGTCCATGCCGATCTGCACCACCGGCAGACCGAACGCCGCGGCGTCGGCGTGCGCGTTGGCCAGCCGGTCGCCGAAGTCCTCACCGCGCTGGGCCACCACGTCGAAATCGGCCAGCCGCGACCGAATCTCGGCGCTGCGGCGAGCCGCCGCCAAGTCTCCGGTGAGCGCGACCACGCGCCGCGCGGTGCCCGCCTCCACGGCCGCATCGAGGGTGTCGAGCAGAGCCGCGGCCGCCACGTCGGCGGCGGCCTCGGCTCCCAGCCCCGCCGCCAACCGCGTCTTCGCGAAACCCGGAACCGGTGCCTTCGCCACCACCAACACGGTGGCCGCCACGGGGCCGCTCACGAGATCACCCGCCAAAAGTCCAGCGCGGCATGAACACTGCCGCGCACCGAACCACTCACCTTCGATCGTCCCCCTGCCCGCGCGCCGTAGACCACGTCACGCTCCCACACCTGCCAGCCCGCCGAGGCGGCACGCACCAGCAATTCCAACGGATATCCGGATCGCCTGTCGGTGATGCCCAACGCGAGCACCGCATCCCGGCGGGCCACGCGCATCGGCGCGATGTCGTGCACGCTCAAGCCGTGCCGTTGTCGCAGCCGCCAGCACACCGCCGCGGTGCCGAGACGCGCGTGCCAGGGCCACCGCACCCCGGCGGCCGCCCGGCGCCGACCGACCGCCATGTCCGCCCCCCGATCCACGTCGGCCACCAGCCCGGGCAGGTCCGCGGGGTCCAGCGAACCGTCGGCGTCGATGACCGCCACCAGCTCGGTTTCGGCCGCCGCGATGCCGGCGTGCACCGCCGAGCCGTATCCGGGCCGCGATTCCGCGACCACTCGGGCGCCGTGACGACGGGCCACGTCGGCGGTGCCGTCGGTGCTGTTGTTGTCGACGACCAGCGGCACGTACCCGCTGGGAATGGCAGCCAGTACCCCCGGTAGTGCCTCGGCTTCGTTCATGCACGGCAGCACCACCGTGACCCGCTCGCCCACGGCCACCAGTATTTCCTCCCTCGCTGAAAACCAACCTCGGCAACCCTGACGAATCCATGACCAGGCCACCCACCCCCGCACGTCCGGCTAGTGTTGACAACCGTGACGAGGGTGCTGATCGCCGACGACGACATCGTCGTACGCGACGTGTTGCGCCGCTACCTGGAGCGCGACGGCCTCGACGTCTCCGTCGCCCGTGACGGTACGCAGGCGTTGGCCGTCCTGGGCTCCGAATCCGTCGACCTGGCAGTGCTCGACGTGATGATGCCCGGCCCCGACGGCCTGGCGCTGTGCCGAACCCTGCGGGAACGCAGCGGTTTCGACGTCCCGGTGATCCTGCTGACGGCACTCGGCGAAGAGGACGATCGCATCGCCGGACTGGAGGCCGGTGCCGACGACTACGTCACCAAGCCGTTCAGCCCGCGCGAACTGGCGCTGCGGGTGCGGTCGGTGCTGCGCCGGGGGCCCGCTCCTCAGCAGTCGCCGCCCTCGTCGACGCTGGTGGAGGGAGCGCTGACGGTGTCGCTGGCGGCACGCTCGGTGACGGTGCACGACCGGCCCGTCTCGCTGACCAACCGCGAGTTCGACCTGCTGACGTTCTTCATGACCCACGCCGACGTCGTGTTCTCACGCGAGGAACTGCTCAAGCACGTGTGGCAGTGGGACTTCGGCGATCTGTCCACCGTCACGGTGCACGTCAAGCGGCTGCGCGCCAAACTGGGTGACCAGCAGCGCGTGCAGACCGTGTGGGGCAGGGGCTATCGATGGGGGGACGTGGGAGAGTGAGCGACCAGAGTGAGTGCCATGACCGCACCTAGCCTCTGGGAACTCGTCGGCATCGCCCTGGCCTGTTCGGTACCGGTCGTGCTGGCCGGCGCCGTGCTGATCCGGCTGGCCCGCTCCTGGTCGCTGGCCGTCAGCATGGTGGTGTTGGTGCTCATCCCCACCGTCGCCACGTTCACCGGCGTGCTCGGCGCGAGCGGTTTCATGATCACGCAGAGCTTCGAGAGCGTCGCCGTGGTGCTGGTGATCGTCGCGGTGGTGACCATCCCCGCCGCGGTCATGCTCGCGCGGTATCAGGCCCGCAGAACGGTGTGGGAGAAGCAGATTCGCGACTCCGAACAGGCCGCCGAGGAGTCGCGGCGCCGCCTGGTGGCGTTCGTCAGCCACGACCTGCGCACGCCGCTTGCCGGGATCCGCGCCGTCGCCGAGGCCATCTCCGACGGCGTGCTGGGCGAAGGCGAGGTGCGCAGCCACGCCAAGCACATCGAACACGAGACGGTGCGGCTGTCGGAGATGGTCGACGACCTGTTCGAGATGTCGAAGATCAATGCCGGCGCCATCCAACCGGTGTTCGACAAGGTCGCGCTCGACGAGGTGGTCGACGACGTGCTGGCGGCCCACCGCATCACGGCCGAGCGCGCCGGGGTGACCCTGCGCGCCGACATGCCCGCAGAGCCGGTGCGGGTGATCGGCAGTGACCGCGCCCTGGTGCGCGTGCTGTCCAACCTGGTGGCCAACGCCATCGCCCACACCCCCGACGGCGGCCGGGTGGCGCTGTCGGTGGGTTCCGACGAGCACGGCGCCTGGGCGCGCGTCGACGACACCGGTGTGGGCATCGACGAGATGGACCTGGCGCGGGTCTTCGACGTCGCCTACCGCGGTTCCAACGGACGCGTGCCGCGCGCGGACTCGTCGCTGCCCAGCGGATCGGGCTTGGGGTTGGCGATCGCGGCGGGCCTGGTGCAGGCCCACCACGGCACCGTGACCGCCTACAACCTGGAGTCCGGTGCTCGCCTGGAGGTGCGGCTGCCGCTGGCGGGCACCGAGTAGCGCCCCGGCTCAGTCGGGCAGCGACCCCGACAGCCGCTCGGCGGCGGCCAGGTAGTCCTCGATGAAGTCGGCGACGACCTCGCGTGCCGGCTTCACCTCGTTCATCAACCCCACGCCCTGGCCCACGAAGTAGGTGGCCAGCGCCTGCGCACCCGTGTGCCCCTGCTCGGCGAGGGTGTCGATGCGCCGGAGCACGGGCTCGCTGAGCATCGACTGCAACGGCAGCGGCAGCGGCTTGCGACCGTCGGCGTGCGGCAGCCAGGCGGCGGTCCAGTCCGAAACCAGTTGGCGTGACGGCTTTCCGGTGCGTCCGGCCGACCTGATGGTGTCGCGGGAGGTCGCCGCGAGCATCTTGCGCACCGTGTGCGGTGCGGTCTCGGCCTCCTGGGTGGTCAGCCACACCGACCCCGTCCAGGCCCCCGCGGCCCCCATCGCCACCGCCGCCGCCATCTGCCGCCCGGTGACGATGCCGCCCGCGGCCAGCACCGGGATGTCGCTGCCCGCCGCCTCGAGCGCGTCGAGCACCTCGGGCACCAGCACCAGCGTGCTCACCTCGCCGCAGTGCCCGCCGGCCTCCGTGCCCTGGGCCACGATGACGTCGACCCCGGCGGCCACCTGCTTGAGCGCGTGCTCCTTGGCACCCACCAAGGCCGCCACGGGCACGCCGTGGGCGCGCCCCGCCTCGATCATGTAGTCCGGCGGCACGCCGAGGGCATTGGCGATGAGCTTGATCGGATGGCTCATCGCGACGTCGAGCAACTCCCGGCCGGTGTCCCCCGACAGCATGCTGCCACCCGTGCGCACCCGCTCCTCGGGCTCGATGTCGTGCGCGGCCAACAGTTGCGTCACGAACTCGCGGTACTCGTCGGGGATCCGCTTCGCCAGGTCGGACCGGCCGAGGTTCTCGCCCTTGCCCTCGAACGTCGCGGGCACGATGATGTCGGCCCCGTACGGGCGGCCACCCACGTGCTCGTCGATCCAGGACAGCTCCCGGTCCAACTGCTCGGGCGAGTACGCCGTCGCGCCCAGCACGCCGAACCCACCCGCGTTGGTCACCGCGGCCACCACGTCGCGGCAGTGGCTGAACGCGAACAGCGGGAAGTCGATGCCCAGTTCTTGACAGATGTCGAGTTTCATGGACGCCAGTGTGGCACCCGCACGCCTGCGCGCAGGTCCGATCAGCCGCGCAGCGGGGCCGTCGCGAACTCCGCCAGGCCCCGCTGCGGGTCGATCGCCGCCCGGAACCCCAGCACCTCGGCGGCCCGGCGCGGGTCGGCCACCACGTGGCGGACGTCGCCGCTGCGGTACTGCCCCGTGACCACCGGCGCGCGGTCGGTGCTCAGCGTCGCCGCCACGTCGCCGATCGCGATGGGCCGACCCGAGCACACGTTGAACGCGGCGAACCCGTCGACACCGGCCGTCACCGCCGCGACGTTGGCCGCGGCGACGTCGTCGACGTGCACGAAGTCGCGCATCTGACCGCCGTCCTCGAACACCCGGGGCGGCTCACCGCGCTCGATCGCCGACCGGAAGATCGCGGCGACCCCGGAATACGGCGTGTCCTTCGGCATGTACGGCCCGTAGACGTTGTGGTAGCGCAGCGCCACGACCGCACCACCGGTGGCCTCGGCCCACGCCAACGCATAGTGCTCCTGGGCCACCTTGCTGGCGGCATACAGGCTGCGCGGACGCAACGGTGCGTCCTCGTCGACCAGTCGCCACCGCAGCGGCTCGTCGCCCACGGGACAGCGATGCTCGAACTCCCCCGCGTCGAGGTCCTCCCGGCGACGCGGCAGCGGGTCCACCACCCCGTGCTCGTCGCAGGCGTACCGACCCTGCCCGTAGACCACCATCGACGACGCCAGCACCAGCCGACTGCAACCGGCGGCGAACATCTCGGCCAGCAGCACCGTGGTGCCGTAGTCGTTGTGACTGCCGTAGGACGGCGCGTCCGAGGCGTCGACCCCCGCGCCCACCACGGCGGCCTGATGACACACCACGTCGACACCGGCCAGCACCTCGGCCAACCTCGCCGCGTCCCGCACGTCCACGCGCCGCACCCCGTCGGGAAGGGCAGCTCCCGCACCGTGCGCGGCGGGCAGCATGACGTCGACGGCCACCACGTCGTGCCCCCCGGCGGTGAGCTGAGCGCGGATCCGCGATCCGATGAAACCCGCTGCGCCCGTGAGCAATACCCTCATGGCAGCTCGATCGGCAGCTCGACGCCCTGGTGCGGCAGGCAGTGCGCGCACGTGCGCTCGGAGGCCACCCGACCGATGGCGTCGTGGACGAGTTCCTTGAACGGCCCCAGGTTGCGCTGGAACTCCGCGAACACGTCGACGGCCGTGACACCGGCGCCGGTCTCGATGCCGGCGTCCAGATCCGTCACCAACGCGATTGCGGCGTAACACATCTCCAGTTCGCGCGCCAACACCGCCTCGGGGTGACCCGTCATGTTGACCAGCGTGAAACCCTGCCGCGCGAACCACTGGCTCTCCGCGCGGGTCGAGAACCGCGGACCCTGGATCACCACCATGGTGCCGCCATCGACGACACCGGGGAGGCCGGTGACGGCATCGCGCAGCGTCGGACAGTACGGGTCGGCGAACCCCACGTGGATGCCGCCCGAGTCGAAGTAGGTGTCCTTGCGGGCGCTGGTGCGGTCGACCAGCTGATCGGGCACCACCATCGCCCCGGGCCCCAGGTCCGGCGTCAGGCTGCCGACCGCGCACGGCCCGAAGATGCGCCGCACGCCCAGCGCGCGCAACGCCCACATGTTGGCCAGGTAGGGCACGGTGTGCGGGGAGAACTCGTGGTTCACGCCGTGACGCGGGAGGAAGGCCACCTCGTGGTCGCCGACCGTGCCCACCGTGATGGCGGCGCTCGGCACGCCGTACGGGGTGTCGACCTCGACGCTGCGGGCATCGTCGCCGAAGAACGAGTAGAAGCCGCTGCCGCCGATGACCCCTAGCATCCCGCGCACCGCGCATCGGGGGTCGCCGCCGCGGTCGTCCGCCAGGCCATCATCTCGTGCTCGTCACCCACCACGTCAGCCATTGTCGCTCATGCGAGGATGACGCCCATGGCGACCGTCGCACAGTGGATCGAAGGCGCCCGCCCCAGGACGCTGCCGAACGCGGTGGCGCCGGTGATCGCGGGCACGGGGGCGGCCGCCTGGCTCGGCGAGGCCGTGTGGTGGAAGGCGCTGCTGGCGCTGGTGGTGTCGCTCGCGCTGATCGTCGGCGTGAACTACGCCAACGACTACTCCGACGGCATCCGCGGCACCGACGACGAGCGTGCCGGGCCGCTGCGCCTCGTGGGCTCGAAGGTGGCCACCCCGAAGGCCGTGCTGACCGCCGCGATCGCGAGCCTGGCCGTCGGCGCCGCCGCGGGGCTGGCGCTGGCACTGGTCAGCCAGCCGTGGCTGATCGCCGTGGGCGCCGCCTGCATCGCAGGCGCCTGGCTCTACACCGGCGGGTCGCGCCCCTACGGCTACGTCGGCCTCGGCGAGATCGCGGTGTTCGTGTTCTTCGGCCTGGTGGCCGTCCTGGGCACGCAATACACCCAGGCGCTGCGCGTCGACTGGGTGGGCGCGTGCGCAGCCGTCGCCGTCGGTGCACTGTCGTCGGCGGTACTGGTGGCCAACAACCTTCGCGACATCCCGACCGATCGGACGTCGGGCAAGATCACGCTGGCGGTGCGCTTGGGCGACGCGCGCACCCGGGTGCTGTACGGCGTGCTGGTGACGCTGGCCTTCGCCCTGACCGCCGTGCTGATGCTGGCGACCCCATGGTGCGCGGCGGGCGCTCTGGCACTGCCGGTGGCCCTGCGCGCGGCCGGACCGGTGCGCCGCGGCCTCGGCGGCCGCGACCTGATCCCGGTGCTGCGCGACACCGGGCTGACCATGCTGGTGTGGTCGCTGACCGTCGCGCTGGCGCTGACCCTGGGCTGACGGCCCCGGCACGCCAATCCCGTTGCGGCGCCGCGCCAACCGCGGCTGGAACCGGACTAGGCCGATTCCGTGTCGCTGCCACCGTCGTCGCCGCGCAGCCGCTTCTGCAGCTCACTCCGATCGGTGCGCCTGCGCTCGTCGAACGCCGCGATGCTGGCCGTCGCGCGACGGCGCAGCGGCGCGAAAAGCCAAATGCCGAGCGGCAATGCGACCACGATCGCGAACAGCAGCGCCACCACGAGCGGGAACTCCGACACCACTAGGCTCCCCAGGCCGTACACCACGGCGGTGAGCACGGCCACGAGCAACAAGCGGGCCACCGCGTACACGGCCACGTCGAGCAGCATGCGGGAACCCGGCCGACCTTCAGTCACGACCCGAGCCTACCGACGACGCGTATGCTGGCAGTAAGGAGGTTTTCGTGCAGTATTTACTCCTCGTCCTCATTCTGGCGGGTTTGGCGTACGTCGGCTGGCGCCTGGTGCGGGCCAACGCCAAGACCTCCAGGACGCGGGTCGTGGGCCCCGACGACGATCCCGACTTCCTGCGTCGGCTCAACCATCCGGACCCCGACAACCGCTGATCCACGGCGGCCGCTCAGCGCGTCGCGGGAAACCTCGTTGCCACCGTCGCCGCGAGTTCGGTGAGCGCATCGCGCGTCTCCGGCCGCAGCTTGTCCAGGCTGATCTCCGCACCCTCCTCCAGGTGCGGATCGAACGGCACCCTCTGCACCGCCCGGCACCGCCGCGCGAAGTGATCGACCACCTTCGCCATGTCCACGCGGCTGCCGCCCCGCCCCGACCGCACCGCGTTGACCACGACGATCGCATCGTGCACCAGGTGCTGGTAGCCGTGGGCGTCCAGCCAGTCCAACGTCGCCGACGCGCTGCGCGCACCGTCGACCGCACCGGAACTCACCACGATCAACACGTCCGCCTTGTCGAGCACCGCCGACATCGCCGAGTGCAACATCCCGGTGCCGCAGTCGGTGAGCACCAGGCTGTAGAACCGCTCCAGCACGTCCAGGGTGCGTTCGTAGTCCTGTGAGCTGAACGCCTCCGACACCGCCGGATCGGACTCCGACGCCAGCACTTCCAGCCGGCTGCTGCCTTGGGACGTGTAATGCCGTACTTCGCTGTAGCTCTGGATGCCCTCGGCGTCACGGAGCAGGTGCCGCACCGTCGCGGGCGTCTCCAGCGGCACCTTCTGGCTCAGCGTGCCGCGGTCCGGGTTGGCGTCCACCGCGATCACCCGATCGCCGCGGATCGACGCGAACGTCGCCCCCAGCGTCGCGGTCATGGTCGTCTTGCCGACACCGCCCTTGAGCGACAGCAGCGCGATCCGGTAGCAGCCCCGCAGCGGCCGCCCGACGCGCGCCTCCATGCTGCGGCGCTCGATCTCCTTGGGCCCCTCGCCCGGGTTCACCAGCTTGCCGGAACCCACGTACACCCACTTGCGCCAGCCACGTGCGGGCGCGCGCTTGGGCTGCCCGAGCAGGGCGATGGTCGACAGGTCCAGCGGCACCGAGGGCGGGTCCGGCTCCTGCCCGTGCGGAGCGACGGTCTCCCGGGGCGCCTGCGGCGGCACCACGACCGGCCCCTGCGGCGTCAACGCCAACCGCGGAAAACCGTGCGGCGGCGTGGGTGCCGTCCACTCCGGGGGAATGGTGTGCGCCGGATCGCGGAAGCGGTGCTGCGCCCGGAACCCGGCGGGAGGCTCCGGCACCGCGGGATTCCCCGAGAACGGCAAGGTCAGCCCACCCCGGCGTAGGAGTGCAGGCCCACGGTCACCAGGTTGATGAAGAACAGGTTGAACACCATCGCCACGAAGCCGACGACGTTGATCCACGCGGCCTTGCGGTCCCGCCAGCCCGCCGTGGAGCGCGCGTGCAGGTACGCGGCGTAGACCACCCAGGCGATGAACGACACCGTCTCCTTGGGATCCCAGCCCCAGTAGCGGCCCCACGCCTCCTCGGCCCAGATGGCCCCGAAGATCACGCCGAACCCGAACACCGGGAACGCGAAGATCGTGGTGCGGTAGGCGATGCGGTCGAGCGTCTGCGCGTCGGGCAACCGGGACACGATGCGCCCCCAGGTGCCCTCGCGGCCCGGCGCCCCCAGCGGCGACATCTTCAGCAGGAACAGGATGCTCGCCACGCCCGCGACCAGGAACACCCCGGAGCCCAGGCTGACCACCGACACGTGGATCGGCAGCCAGTACGACTGCAGCGCGGGCATCACCGGGGCGGCGTGCGTGTAGAGCCACTTGCCCGACACCGTGAGCAGCACCAGCACCGGCGCGAGCACGAACACCCACAGCGCGCGGTACTGCGGTTTGCGCAACACGATGGACGCCGCGATCAACCCGCAGAAGCACGTCAGGTTGATGAACTCGTACATGTTGCCCCACGGCACGCGCGACGTGGCGAAACCGCGCAGCACGATGCACCCGAACAACAGCGCGATGCCGACGTAGACCAGCGCCAGCCCGGCACGGCCCACCCGCTCGTCGAACGCCCGCCGCGGAGCCTCCGTCACGACACCGGGGCGGGCACTGTCCGCGCTCACCGACCCGCCACGGGAGACCGACGCGCCCACCAGCTCGCGCGCCTCCACCTGCCGGCTACGGCTAGCGGCCAGTTCGACGGCCAGCAGCAGGAGCGCCGCGACCAGCACGATCAGCGACGTCGTGAACGCCCAGTCCGAATACCGGGCCAGCGTCGGGTCGATCTCGAAGGTGTTCACGCGATCCGCTCCGCTTCTCGCCGGGACGTGTCCATCAGGTCTTCGCCTTCTCTCCCGCGACCGGCACCAGCTTCCCGGTCAGCCTCTCGAACTCGTCGCCCCACCCGGAGTTGTCGGTGCGGGCGAGCCCGCCCAGCTCGACGCCAACGGTACCCGGGGACTCCTGGGTGAGACGAACCCAGATACGACGTCGCCGCACCACCAGCGACACCATCAGGCCCGCCATCATCGTCATCGACCAGACCAGCACCCAGACCTGCGCCGGATCGTGGGACACCTGCACGTTGATGAACGGCACGGCGCCGTCGAACCGGATCGTCGTGCCGTCCGCCAGCCGCGTCGACTCCCCCTGCTTGAGGTTGACGCGCGCCTCCTTCTTCAGCCGGTCCTGACCGATGAGCCGGGGATCCAGCGTGAAGATCGACTGCGGCCTGCCGGTGTCGAGGCCCGTGTCGCCGCGGTACACGTCGATCGCGACGGCCGGGTCGTTCAGCTCCGGGAAGCTCGACGACAACAGCGTCCCGTCGAGCTGCGCCGTCGGGGCGAACAGACCCTGGATGGCGATCTGGTTCTGCCTGCGCTGCCGGTCGTCGGGATACGTCCCGCCCGGCGGGTCGAAGCGCATCACGCCCGACGAGAGCAGGGTCAGCGGATCGTCGGGCCGCCACTGCACCGTCTGGGTGCGCGTCTTGCCGTCGGGGAACGTCACCGTGAACGTCGGCGCGAAACCGTGGCCCTGCAGGTAGAGCCGGTTGCCGCCGATGCGCAGCGGGTGGTTCACCTCCAGCCGGTACGGCCGCCACGTGTCGCTGGTGAGGTCGTCACCGGCCTGGTAGTCGACGTTGGCGGCGAAGGTCAGCGCCTGCCCGGAGGGCAGGTACGTCGCGTCGAAGTCGTTGACCCGCACGCAGATCGGGTCCAGCGACGTGCCGTCGACGGTGTTGCCCGCGCGGAACGAGTCGAACGCCGCAGGCGACGCCGAACAGAAGCCCGGCCCGCCGTTGGCGATCACGATGACGTTGCCCTCGTAACCGAACAGCTTGCCGACCGCGATCGCGATCAGCAGACCGAGCAGCGAGAAGTGGAAGACGATGTTGCCGAACTCGCGCAGATACCCCTTCTCTGCCGACACCTCGACGGTGCCGTCCCCGGTGGTACGCGTGGTCCGTCGCCACCCCTTCAGCGTGGCGTCGACCCCGGCCGCGACGGTCGCGACGTCGCCGGACACCCGAGCCTCGTGATGCTTGGGCAGCCGGGCCAGGTTGCGCGGCGCGGCCACCGGAACGGCACGCAGGCTGCGCACGTGCTCGATCAGCCGCGGCGTCAGACAGCCGACCAGCGAGACGAACAGCAGCACGTAGGTGGAGGTGAACCAGAAGCTGGAGAACACGTCGAACAGCTGCAACCGGTCCAACAACGGCCCGATGGTCGGGTACTTCACCAGGTACTCGTCGACCTTGCCCGCGTTCAGCGATCGCTGCGGCAGCAACGCCCCCGGGATGGCGCCCAGCGCCAACAGGAACAGCAGCACCAGCGCCGTGCCCATCGAGGTCAACGTGCGCCAGGTGTTGCGAACCAAGGCGATCAGCCTCATATCGGCAACCTGACGTCGCTGACGAACGCGTCGCGCACCCAGGACACGAAGTCGGCCCACAGCCCCGTCACCAGCGCCACCCCGACGCAGATCATCAGCACGCCACCGACGACCTGGATGACGCGCGTGTGCCGCCGCAGCCATCCCAAGCCGCCGACCGCCCACGACGATCCGAAGGCCAGCGCGACGAACGGCAGGCCCAGGCCCAGGCAGTAGGCGATCACCAGCGCGACGCCGCGCGCGACGCTCGCGCCGTCGGTCGCCGACGCCACCGTGATCACGCCCGCGAGCGTCGGCCCGAGGCACGGCGTCCAGCCCAGGCCGAACACCGCACCCAGTAGGGGCGCACCGGCCACCGTCGACACCTGCCGCGGCGTGAACCGGGTGTCGCGCTGCAGCGCGGGCACGAAGCCGATGAACACGAACCCCAGCAGGATCGTCACCGCTCCGCCGATGCGTTGCAGCAGCTCCTGGTTCACGATCAGCGCGGTGGTCATGCCGAGCACGGCCACCGTGCCCAGCAGGAACACCGCCGTGAAGCCCGCCACGAACAGCACCGCGGAGCCCGCGACCCGCAGCCGCGAGCGCGTGCGCACGGCACCGCCGGCGGGATCGGCGCGGTCGGCGGTGTCGTCGACGCCGACCACCGCCGCGAGGTAGGACAGGTAACCCGGGACCAGCGGCACCACGCACGGCGACGCGAACGACACCAACCCGGCCAGCACGCACACGCCCAACGCCAGCAGCAGCGGGCCGGTGGCCGCCAGCTCGGTCACACCGGTCACTTCTCGGCCGCCAACCGCTGCACGACGGGCAGCAGGTCCTCGGCCAGCAGCTCCCTGAGGAACACCGCCGCCACCCGATGCTGCCGGTCGAGCACGATGGTCGAGGGCACCACGGTCGTCGGATACTTCCCGCCGAACGCGATCATGGTCCGCATCGCGGGGTCATAGATCGACGGAAACGTGATCTTGCGGTCCACGACGAAGTCCATGGCCGCGTCACGGTTGGGGTCGCGGACGTCGATGCCCAGGAATTGCACGCCGGCGCCGCGCGTCTGCTCGTAGACCTGCTGCAGCTGCGGCATCTCCGACCGGCACGGCCCGCACCACTGGCCCCACACGTTGACGACCATCACCTTGCCGTCGAAGTCCGACAGCGCCACCGTCTGCTGCGGATCGGTCAGCGACGGTCCCGCGATGGCGCCGGGCCTGCCGCGGTCGGCGGGCGGATCGTAGAAGATGTCGGTCTTGCCGCCGGGAGCCACGAACTCGAACGTGCCGCCCTGCGCGACGGCGTCGTCACCCGTGGAACAGCCGGCGAGCACCACCGCCGATGCCGCCACCGATGCCGCCGCGAGCGTGACCCACCGCCTCACTACAGTCCCCAGGGTTCCGAGTACCCCCAGCGGATCAGGGTGTCGCCGGAGAACGTGAACGACGTCAGCGACGCGAGGTTGCAGAGCCTGCTGTGCGGTGTCGGCAGGTGCGCCAGCCTGCGGCCCGTCATCGCGCGGCGCAACGTCTCCACCGGCAGCTGATGGCTCACGCACACGGCCTCGCGGCCCGCGGCCTTCAGGCGGGCGCGGTGCAGCGCGGCGACCATGCGGGGCGCGATCTCGGTGTACGGCTCGCCCCACGACGGCTTGGTCGGGTTGCGCAGCTTCGGCCAGTTCCGCGGATCGCGCAGCGCCCCGTCACCGGGGGCGACGCGCTGACCCTCGAAGTCGTTCCAGGATTCGATGAGGTCGTCGTCGGTGTCGATGCTCAGCCCGTGCGCGGCGGCGATGGGGGCCGCCGTCTCCTGGGCGCGCTCCAGGGGCGAGGCCACCAGGTAGACGACGTCGCGATCGGCCAGCCAGTCGGCGCACGCCTGCGCCTGCGCCCGGCCACGCTCGGACAGGTGATAGCCGGGCAGCCGGCCGTACAGCACCTTCTCCGGGTTGTGCACCTCGCCGTGTCGCATCACGTGCACGGTGGTCAGTTCGCTCACGCGGGGACCTTCGCCTCGGCAGCGGCGCGGGCCGCGCCCGGCAACGCGGCGGCGATGACGTCGAAGGCGTCGTCGTCGAGGGCGGCCGAGACGAACCACGTCTCGAACGCACTGCAGGGCGGGTACACGCCGGCCTCCAGCAGCGCGTGGAAGAACGGCGGG